>NZ_JAUBTB010000045.1:0-60947 GCF_036704965.1 Microcoleus sp. F10-B2
TTTTAGTAGGCATTGACTTTTTCTAAATATCATCATATTATACTATGCAATATGCGTTTTAGATGCTGAACAGCTTATGTTTATAGATACCATAAAATATAATTTATGGCAATAGCCAAGACATTCTCCAGAATCAGTAGTAGTATATCCCAAATGGTTAGAATTGGGGGATATACCGCAAAAATATTGTTTAGTTAGTGTGAGTTTGAGTCTGCCTTGGCGGCCGGATGATTGGGAGGGAGATGACCATTGTTGGAAGTTGATTGCGGGCGTGATAGAGTTGCCGGAAAATCTGGTTCATGATGAAGTTTTGTTTTGACCAAAATGGGCTATCGATTATTTATTTATTTATTTTTATTTCCCGCACAAAGTCTGTTCGTGCTATAATTCTGCGGGACTATAGCAGAAAGGGGTGCTTTTTTATGAAAGCAGAATTTTATTTTGACTGTCACAAATATATTTGCAGTTTAGTTCAAGTGGATTTTGTCAAGGAATTAAAAATAAAAAATCATCAAGGTTTTGTTTTGGCTGTTAAGCAAGGAGAAAAAATTGGACTTTTGGGGAAAAGTCGCCATAATGCTAAACAAGTTGATGTATCTAAACCGCATTTTTATAATGTGATTAAAGCAGCTATGAGCGCTTTGGAATTAGAAACTAAAAATGAGGTGATCTTAGATAGAAATCGAACTATTGCTGATGCCGAAGAACTGATTCAGCAGCAAAACCGAGAAATTCGCGTTCTCAACGAACAGATTAGAATGCTTGGAACTAAGGTTGAGGAATTGTCAAGGGAAAAGCAGCAGTTATCAATGCAGCTAGTAGACAAGGAAATTAGAGAAACTGAAATTAGTCAAGAAATTGATAACTTTCCTGTTACCGAGGAAGATTTAGCGGCGGCGGAAATTGAGCAGCGGATTGGAGAAGCTGAAATTAGTCAAGAAATCGCACAATTGCCAGTTCAAGCTTCTGGGTTAGCCGTGCAGTTAATCGCAAATCAACAGAATGCGGAGGAGGCTGAGGAAGAGGAAGAAATCAGCGGGGGCGAGGTTGAAATTGGTGATTTAGAAATTATAGAAGAAGTAGAAGAAAATGTAAAAAAAGTAGAAGTCCAAGGAGGAGAAGGTGAAATTAAGCGACTGCCTAAAAGACCTTCCAACAGAAAAATGAGAAAGAAATCTTAATGCTTTAGTTATAGAGCAATTTTCGCATCATTTGTGAATTTATTACGGACTCCCAGCGGGTTCGGGGAGGGTTGGGGGGGGTAAAAATTTACGAGTCATTTAGGATTGCTATATAACTCGTTTAATTGTGGCGATCGCATTTGCGCAAAATAGGTCAGCAGTTAAGCGAAAAAATCCCTCGCAACTCGCCTGTTTTCCCCCCGCAGCCTCGCCCGCAACAGAATTTTGACAATTATCCAGGGCGATCGGTAAAATTACAGGTACGATCGAACTATTGTCAGCAGCATTAAATCCTTCAGTAATTAGTCGTTTGCCAACAGTCACATAATTGTTGACAATATTGCACAATAGATAAAATTGTAAATATATAGCACCAGCGTTTTTTTTGACCGCTTATGAATAGCAGATTCCTCGATCGACTCCACCACCCCTCACGCCCCGTCATCGTCTTCGACGGCGCCATGGGAACCAACCTGCAAGTCCAAAACCTCACCGCAGAAGACTTTGGCGGCAAAGAATACGAAGGCTGCAACGAATATCTCGTCCACACCAAGCCGGAAGCCGTCGCCAACGTGCACCGGGGATTCCTCGAAGCAGGGGCCGATGTCATCGAAACAGACACGTTTGGCGGGGCTTCCATCGTTCTCGCCGAGTACGATTTGGCAGACAAAGCATATTATCTCAACAAAACTGCCGCCGAACTTGCCAAGGGTATTGCCGCCGAATTTTCCACGCCAGAAAAACCTCGATTTGTCGCAGGATCGATCGGGCCAGGCACCAAATTGCCCACATTAGGACACATCGATTTCGACACACTCACCGCCGCTTTTACCGAACAAGCAGAAGGACTTTATGACGGCGGCGTTGACTTATTTATTGTCGAAACTTGTCAAGATGTGCTGCAAATTAAATCAGCATTAAATGCCATTGAAGAAGTATTTAAGAAAAAAGGTGCGCGGATTCCGTTAATGGTATCAGTCACAATGGAAGCCACCGGCACAATGTTAGTCGGTTCCGATATCAGCGCCGCCCTCGCAATTTTGCAGCCGTACCCGATCGACATTTTAGGCCTCAACTGCGCCACCGGGCCCGATCGCATGGCCGAACACGTCAAATACCTTTCCGAACATTCACCCTTCGTCGTTTCCTGCGTTCCCAACGCCGGTTTACCCGAAAACATCGGCGGCCACGCGCACTACAAACTCACGCCAATAGAATTAAAAATGGCCTTGATGCGCTTTGTCGAAGACTTAGGCGTGCAAGTCATCGGCGGCTGCTGCGGCACCCGCTACGATCACATCCGCGAACTATCAGAAATTGGCAAAACTCTTAAACCCAAAATCCGCGAATTTACTTGGGAACCTTCCGCCGCTTCAATTTATAGCGCCCAACCCTACGAACAAGAAAATTCCTTCTTAATTGTCGGCGAAAGACTCAACGCCAGCGGTTCCAAAAAATGCCGCGATTTGCTAAACGCCGAAGACTGGGACGGTTTAGTAGCAATGGCCCGGGAACAAGTGCGAGAAGGCGCGCACATTCTCGATGTCAACGTTGATTATGTCGGCCGCGACGGCGTGCGAGACATGAAAGAATTAGTTTCCCGCGTTGTGACTAATGCAACTCTCCCTTTAATGCTGGATTCCACCGAATGGGAAAAGATGGAAGCCGGCTTAAAAGTTGCGGGTGGCAAATGCTTGCTGAATTCCACTAACTACGAAGACGGAGAACCGCGTTTTTATCAAGTTTTGGAGTTGGCGAAAAAATACGGCGCGGGCATAGTTATCGGGACGATTGACGAAGACGGAATGGCGAGAACCGCAGACAAAAAATTTGCGATCGCCCAGCGCGCCTATAACGCCGCCGTCGCCTACGGCATTCCCGCCGAGGAAATCTTTTTTGACACCCTAGCATTGCCAATTTCGACCGGGATTGAAGAAGACAGAAAAAACGGCAAAGCTACCATCGAATCCATCCGCCGCATCCGCCAAGAATTACCAGGCTGTCACGTAATTTTAGGAGTTTCTAATATTTCCTTCGGCTTGAATCCGGCGGCGCGGCAAGTTTTGAATTCCATGTTTTTGCACGAAGCAATGCAAGCCGGGATGGACTCGGCCATTGTCAGCGCCAATAAGATTTTGCCCCTCGCCAAAATCGACCCCAAACACCAAGAAATCTGCCGTAAACTGATTTACGACGAACGGGAGTTTGACGGCGAAATTTGCGTTTACGACCCCTTGGGCGAGCTGACAACGGTGTTTGCGGGCAAAACCACCAAGCGCGATCGTACAGAAGACGCAAACCTCCCCGTCGAAGAACGCCTGAAGCAGCACATCATCGACGGCGAACGGATAGGGCTCGACATCCAACTCGCCAAAGCATTAGAAAGCTATCCGCCCCTCCACATTATCAATACCTTCTTGCTAGACGGCATGAAAGTAGTCGGAGAATTGTTCGGTTCGGGACAAATGCAACTGCCATTTGTATTGCAGTCAGCAGAAACCATGAAAGCGGCAGTTGCCTATTTAGAACCGCACATGGAAAAGTCCGAATCTGGGGACAACGCCAAAGGCACATTCATCATCGCTACTGTCAAAGGCGACGTTCACGACATCGGCAAAAACTTGGTTGATATTATCCTATCAAACAACGGCTACCGAGTGATTAACTTGGGTATTAAACAGTCGGTTGACAATATCATCGAAGCTTACGAGAAGCACAAAGCCGACTGTATAGCGATGAGTGGCTTGCTGGTAAAATCCACCGCATTCATGAAAGAAAATCTGGAAGTATTCAACCAGAAAGGAATCACCGTTCCAGTAATTTTGGGGGGCGCGGCTTTGACTCCCAAGTTTGTACATGAAGACTGCCAAAATACCTACAAAGGTAAAGTAGTTTACGGCAAAGATGCGTTTTCTGATTTGCACTTTATGGACAAACTGATGCCAGCAAAATCTGCTGGAAAATGGGAAGACTTGCAAGGATTTTTAGATGAACTAGAGGATGAGAATGGGGCGGTTAAAGAAGTTAAAGCTGTGCCAGAAACTTCTGTAGAAGATGCCAAGAAAGCAGACACTCCTGTGGTGATAGATACCAGGCGATCCGAGGCAGTTTCAGCAGATATCGATCGCCCGACTCCTCCGTTCTGGGGTACGAAACTGTTGCAGGGAGAAGACATCCCCTTTGAGGAGATTTTCTGGCACTTAGATTTGCAAGCCTTAGTTGCCGGCCAGTGGCAGTTCCGCAAGCCGAAAGACCAATCGCGGGAAGAATACGATGCTTTCTTAGCTGAGAAAGTTTATCCGGTATTGGAAGAATGGAAACACAAAATTATCGCCGAAAAGTTACTGCAGCCGCAAGCAATTTACGGGTATTTTCCCTCTCAAGCTGAAGGCAATTCTTTGCATTTGTACGACCCGGAAATTATGAAGGGCGGGCAAAATGTATCGACACCCGCTGCAACATTCACATTTCCCCGGCAAAAATCGGCGCGCCGGCTGTGCATTGCCGACTTCTTTGCGCCCAAAGAATCCGGTAAAATCGATGTATTTCCGATGCAAGTAGCGACAGTGGGAGAAATTGCTACAGAGTACGCGCAAAAGCTATTTGCTAACAATCAATATACCGACTATCTCTACTTTCACGGATTAGCGGTTCAAACAGCGGAAGCAATAGCAGAATGGACTCACGCGCGAATTCGGCGAGAATTGGGCTTTGGTAGCGAGGAACCGGACAACATTCGCGATATGCTAGCCCAAAGATATCGCGGTTCGCGGTACAGTTTCGGCTATCCCGCTTGTCCGAACATGGCGGATCAGTACAAGCAACTGGAATTGTTAAAGTGCGATCGTATCAACCTCTACATGGATGAAAGCGAACAACTTTATCCCGAACAATCAACAACCGCAATTATCACCTATCACCCAGCCGCCAAATACTTCAGCGCTTAATTTGTGGCTTAATTTGTAGGGTGCGCCTCGCACTTTTTTCAGTCGTTTTTCTCGTTCTTATACTCGTTACCAGGCTCTGCCTGGAAACAAAGATCCGGAGGCTCTGCCTCCATTTAAGATCAATTCCGGTTGCACTCATACATGATATAGAGGACACGGCACTGCCGTGTCCCTACCGCGATTAATTGTAGGGACACTCTTGCTCTCGCGGTCTCGAAAGCTGTGGAGAATATTAATTCTACCGCGATTAATTGTAGGGAAACGACAGTGCCGTCTCGAAAGCTGTGGGTAATATTAATTCCGATGCTACCGGATTCGATCTTCCCAAGTAGAACCTGGCAACGAGAAAAAAAATAGTTCGCGAATTAAACCAACAAAAAAGCACCTTAAAAATAGTGCTTTCATGAATGTGAACTTTCCTTGTCTTACCAAACTTTTACGAGTGATGGCGAGGGGTGCGCGCGCCCGCAGATGCTCCTACCATCGAAGCAACTAAACCCAATAGCGAGCCGAACAAAAATGACCAACCAGCTTTCGCAGCATTACCAGCAATATCGCGAGCGTTCTGAGCAGATACGTTAGGCGCTTGGTTCGGCAAATTCACCCCGCCCTGCTGCGCTTGATTAATCGCTTCTCCAGCATTAGCGGCGATTACGCCAAAAGTACCGGCCACGCCATTTGCTAACAGCCAAGAGCCAATAGTTAGCGTAGTTGCCCACAAAATTGCTCCATTTAAAAGCGCTGTGTTGCGGTTCATCGGGCCGCAAGCGCGAGCAGTTACCCAACCGCCAACAGCCAAGCTAATTAACAAACTAATAATTGACCAAATTCCGACGCCCGTACCCACGTCCCCTGCAATAGTGCGCGGAGCTCCTGAATTAGCAATATTGCTCAACCCGATCGCAGCGCCCAATGCACTTAACACCAGTTGTGTGCCGATCGCAATTACCAAACCCGAAAAAATCGGGCCCCAACGTACTCGATCGTGGTATTCCATCATTGAATTCACAACCACGGGTTCGTTAACAATGTTATCTACAGGTCTATTTACGTATGACATAGGTTTTTCTTTCCTCTTAGAGTTGCTTTAATTTTTAACAATCTTTCACCTAAGCATTGATTGTGGCTGAGATTGATAGAAACTATATCTGCCTGGGGAAATAACCAGTATCTATGTCTGAAGAAAGAAACGAAAAAGTCATCAGCCCTCAGCCAGCCGCTATTAACTAATGACTGATGACTGATGACTGATGACTGATAACTATTTTATCCCGTTAGAAAAGTTCCCGGATGTATACAGGAAATGCGGACGTATACAGAACATACAGCTTAACGCAATCTTACAGCCGTTCCAACGGCAGTAATCAGCAGCAAAGCTCCGCTCGAGTCTACATTAATCGTGCCGGTGTCAACTTCCACGCCGATTACGGCATTGGCGCCCAGGCGCTGAGCCCGTTTTTCGAGTTCCGCGAGGGCATCTCGCTGTCCTTTGAGAAACACTTCCTCGTAACTGCCCGTGCGCCCGCCGATGATGTCGCGAATGCCCGCGAAGAAATCTCGCAGGGCGTTGGTGCCGTAGACCACCTCAGCAGTTACTATTCCCAGGTAAGATTGAATTTCTGCTCCTTGGATGATATCAGTTGTTGTTACAATCATCAGTTGGCCTCAGTCGCGAAAATTTTGAGTGGGTCTTGTTCTGTAGATTTACTACATCTCGCCGTTCAAAGATTCCCGGCAAACCCTAAGCTGTCAGCTTGGCAGGCTGACAGTAACTCGCTCTTTCATTCCACACACTCTTTGAAACAAATGGCCGTATACAAACAAAGTCTCTTGGTATTCAGTACGCTTTTGGTAGCGGGATTCGCTGTCGCTACGCCGCAGATAGCGTTCTCAGCGGAAACGTCAGTTCAAGTCAATCCTCAAAATAATTCAAATTTAGATGCTCTGCTGCGACAAGGACGGGAATTTGTTGATTTAGGGGACTACAGTAAGGCGATCGCCATTTATCAGGAAGCGGCGCGTTTAGATACAGAAAACCCGCGCATTTTTTCTGGTATTGGCTATTTAGAAGCGCGTCAAGGCAACTATCAAGCCTCAGTGGAATTTTACCAACAAGCGATCGGTCTCGAACCGAATAATGCTGACTTCCAATACGCATTAGGATATGCTATGGCGAATTTACAAAACTATCCCGCTGCAGCCACAGCTTATCGCCGCGCCGCTGTGCTCGATCGCAAAAATGTCAATGCCCGAATCGGTCTGGGAGTGGTACTCTTTCAGCAAAAAGATTACAGCGGTGCTTTTAAAGCATATCAAGAGGCGATCGCCCTCGATCCGAAAAATTGGCAAGCTTATTCTTCAATGGGTTTAGTATTGATCCAGCAGGGAAGTTTTGCCAGTGCAGTCACCGTGCTCCAACAAGCAGCCGAACTCGCTCCCAAACAAGCAGGTGTACAGTTAAAATTAGGCACTGCTTTGCTGCGTGCCGGCTATACTTCCGAAGGGCTAGCAGCTTTTGAAGAAGCTGCCAAATTGGAACCCCGGAATCCAGAAGTGCAGTTAGAAATTGGCGAACTTCTCCAGGCTCAAAATGACTTAGACGGAGCGCTGGTAGCTTATCAGCGCGCTGTTGCGGTGCGACCGAATTTAGTGGAAGCGTACTCCGGGATCGGGGAAATTCAACTCGAAAAACAAGATTTTTTAGGAGCGATTACCACTTTTGGGCGAGTCATTAAGCTCGATCCAGACCGGGCTGAAGCTTATTACAATATGGGTACGGCACTCAAAGCGCGCGATCGCAAATCCGAAGCAATTGAAGCTTTTCAACAAGCCCTCAACACTTACCGCCAGCAAGGAAACAATGATGGTGCCCAAAAAGCTGAGGCGGCATTGCGGCAACTTAAGTAACGGGTAATTGGTAATGGGTAATGGGTAATTTGTAATTACATCGTTCCCATACAAGCCCGGAGAGGGCGGGTTTATGTGTTGTTTCAATTACCTCAAAGATGGCTGGTAAAACCCGCCCCTACATCTCTTGCAAACTGCCAAATGCCAATTCACAACTGACAACTGACTTATGAGTTCAAGTGATTCTAGACCGCCGCTTTACGAGATGAATCCGCTAGGTCGATTTGACGATCGCGCCGCCGATTATGTCAAGTACCGACCGAGTTATCCAGCCGCTGCGATTGATGCGATTTTAGAAGGACTTGGGGAACCTTCGCGGTTAGCAGCAGCGGATGTCGGTGCTGGAACGGGCATTTCTTCGCGTTTGTTAGCAGAAAGAGGCCTTCGAGTATTAGCAATCGAACCCAATGCCGAGATGAGACAAGCGGCTGAAATTCACCCTTTGGTAGAGTTTAGAGAAGCAACTTCCGAAGCAACTAATTTGTCTGAATCGTCAATCGATTTAGTAACTTGCTTCCAGTCTTTCCACTGGTTCAATCCTGTTTTAACTTTACCCGAATTTCGGCGAATTCTCAAGCCTTCGGGAAGGTTGGCTGTAGTTTGGAATTTGCGCGATCGCGCGGATGAATTGACACTATGCTACACCCAAATAGTCAAGACCGCTTCCAATAACCATCCTGCTGAAAGACGAGAGAGAGCGATAGAACCTCTGCTAACAAGTTCGGATTTTATTAATATCCAAAGCCGGGATTTTGTGAACAAACAAGATTTAGATTTACAAGGACTTATTGGACGGGCTCAGAGTTCATCGTACATTCCGAACTCTGGGCTGCAATTGCAGCAACTTATCTCGGATTTGACCGAACTTTATGAAGCTCACTGCGGCGATCGGGGCTTTGTTTCATTGGTTTACAAAACTAGGGTTTATCTGGCAGCTCGTTCTGATTATTAATATTTTTTACCGCAGATGAAGGCGGATTGACGCGGCTTTATGTGATATAATCTCGGGGCGAGTTGGCATAGGCGATCGCTCTGTAAATTCAAGAGGAAATAAGCGCGATCGTACAGTAGCATTTGGTAAAAACTCCATCTTTTGTAAGATGCTAAAACAGCTTCCTGAAGGTGAATCTATTTCTATTGGTAGAGTCGGCCAACTTGTTAACATTTGTAAAATGAGCAAAATATCCTATCCCCAGAGCTTCATCTATGCAAACGTATGATGTGATTATCATAGGAGCAGGTCACAACGGACTGGTCTGCGCCTCTTATCTCCTCAAAGCTGGATATACTGTCCTCTTGTTAGAAAAACGTTCGGTTCCCGGCGGTGCGGCCACTACCGAAGCTGCGATTCCCGAATTACCCGATTTTAAATTCAATTTGTGCGCGATCGACCATGAATTTATCCATTTAGGGCCTGTTGTAGAAGAATTAGAACTGGAAAAATACGGTTTAGAATATCTTTACTGCGATCCAGTTGCCTTTTGTCCGCATCCAGACGGTAAATATTTCTTAGCGCACAGTTCCGTAGAAAAAACTTGTGCAGAAATAGCCCGCTACAACGAGCGCGATGCTAAAAAATATGCCGAATATACAGACTTTTGGCAGCGGGCTTTAGGTGCAATGGTTCCGATGTTTAATGCGCCACCAAAATCTATCATAGATATCGCAGGAAACTACGATATTGCCAAACTAAAAGATTTATTTTCAGTTATCGGTTCACCCGACAAAACCCTGGACTTTATTCGCACGATGATCACCAGCGCTGAGGACATTCTCAACGAGTGGTTTGACGAGGAATTTATTAAAGCACCCCTGGCCAGATTGGCCTCCGAACTCGGCGCGCCTCCTTCGCAAAAAACCATTGCTGTAGGCGCAATTATGCTGGCAATGAGACACAATCCCGGCATGGCCAGGCCGCGGGGGGGGACGGGTGCATTAGTGCAAGCGCTTCTCAATTTAGTGAAAAGCTATTCGGGTGTGGTACTTACCGACCAGCACGTCGAAAAAATATTAGTTGATGACGGTCGCGCTGTGGGAGTTCGAGTTGCAGGTGGCACGGAATACCGCGCTACTAAAGGTGTCATTTCTAATATTGATGCTAAGCGCTTGTTTCTGCATTTAATGGATGACAGCGATGTCGATGCTGCTGACCAGAATTTGCGGGAAAGATTGGAGCGGAAAATTGTTAATAATAACGAGACTATTCTCAAAATAGACTTAGCTCTCAATGAAATGCCCAAGTTCGATCGCTGGAACCATCGAGACGAGTATTTAATGGGTTCTGTGTTGATTGCCGACTCGGTGAAACACGTTGAAATTGCTCACAGCGAGCCTTCTATCGGCAGAATTCCTGACTCCGATCCGTCGATGTATGTGGTGTTTCCGACGGTAAGAGACCCGTCAATGGCTCCCCCAGGACACCATACAGCTTGGATTGAATTCTTTGCTCCTTACCAGATCGAAAATGCTGAAGGAACCGGCCAGCACGGTACGGGGTGGACGGATGAGCTGAAAAACAAAGTTGCCGATCGCTGCATTGACAAATTAGCCGAATACGCGCCAAATATCAAGAAGTCAATTATCGGCCGCCGCGTGGAAAGTCCGGCGGAATTGGGAGAGCGTTTGGGGGCTTTGAAAGGAAATTATTATCACGTTGACATGACGTTGGATCAGATGATATTTTTCCGTCCTTTGCCGGAGTTGGCGAATTACAAAACGCCGATCGACGGTTTGTTTCTGACGGGGGCGGGAACTCATCCGGGCGGGTCGATTTCGGGTATGCCGGGACGCAATACCGCTCGCGTTTTCCTGCACTCGCAGCAGCCTTTCGTGCAGACTTTGGCAGATGCGGCTAATTCTCTGAAAGCGAAGGGTAAGTCGGTATTTCGGAGTAATGAGAAGTAAGATTTTTAGCAACCGCAGATGAAGGCAGATTAACGCAGATGAACGCAGATCAATTACATCTGCGTTTGTTTGTATTGATTTATCAGTGGGCGAGTGCGATAATTTTTTCTGGTTGATTTCCTGTGAAGGGAAAACGATTTGCGATCGCCCTCAATACCCTTTCTAAATCGGGAGCATCTTTCGCCAATGTTGGCTGCTCCTCCCGTTCTGTCAAATCTGTTAAAATATTCAGGATGATCGTTACTAAATGTTCATCAGCATTATCCAACAAACTCAATAGCTTTTCGATATCTTCTTTCGCGCCCAACCAGTACCTCGCTCCCAGCAATTCAGCTTTTACTGATAAAGGAAGCTCTAATTTTAGATACTCTTCCAGTTTTGGCAATAGCTGCGGCGTACCTAAAAGCCCGATCGAATTAGCAGCATACCCTCTCACGGCTTTATCTTCATCAAAATCAAGCAGTGAAAGCTCCAGAGTTTCTATAGCTGATGGTTCTTCTAAATATCCAAGAGTTTCTGCTGCTGAAGCGCGAACCAGTGCCGAAGGGTCGTGTCTGAGAATATATTCTATTGGTGCAACCGCAGGAGTATAACCAAGTTCTCCCAATGCCTCAACTGTTTCAGACCTAACCAGTTCTTCAGGATCGTTTAGCAAAGGCATTAATGCAAGGCCAACTGTCTCTACTTCCTCTGAACCGAGATAACCTAATGCCTCGGCTGCATCGGCTCTAATTGATTCATCGGCGGATTTTAGCAATCTTAATATTTTCGGTACAGCTTCATAAACTTCTGCATCTACAAGCTGTATCAATGCTTCTGTTTGCAGGGTATAATCATCTGAATCGCAATAATCTAGCAGTGTTTCAGTTGTCAGCTTATCCATAATTTTTGCACCTCCCTAAATTTTAGTGCTTCCAGCCTAGGTTATTTTCACACTTAGTCAGTTAGATTGAATGGCATTACGCAAGTATCAAAATGACTAAGTGTGAGTAATTCGACATCCCCCAAAACTCTCTGATTTTCGTGGTACTACACTAATTGCAGGCTAATTTTGGGAGAGGTTTCTTTGAACAGCTTACCTTTTGGCTTTCTTCTTTTTGCCGCTGGATCGGCTATGTCTCTCACCAAAGGCTTTCTGGGTTCTTTTAATTTTTTCCATTTTTTCTTTATCTTTATCGCGTTTAGCTTGCTGTTTCAATATTTCGAGTGCTTCAGGCATATTTGAGGCTTTTTTTTCGGCGATTAGTTCCTTAGATTCTTCTACAATACCTGTATCAGCTACATTACCTTCTGCTGTCATAGTGTTTAATTTGTGGTTTATTATACTGCTGTCATGGTGTTTGATTTTTGGTTTATTATAAGGGAGTATTAAAAATATTAGGTACTGTTCATATTCTTATAGTCTAACTCAGACATCCCAACCTTGTCAATACTTGGGTGGGGCTTTATTGAACTTGTCTGCAATTAGTTTGATTTATTGGTTTTCCCCACCCCTCTGGGGTTATGGACATTGGTGCAAGATATGAGTTATCACAAATTCATCCTTTGTGCAGATGCAAGTTATGCGCGAAAATATAGAAACTCAGATTAGCGTTACCCTTTTTTGAGCCATGGCAAACCGAGTTTTGATTGTCGGCGGGCGGGGACGAATTGGCAGCAGCGTTGCCCAAGACCTTGTTACCCACACCGACGCGGAAATTACTGTTACCGGACGCAATTCTGAAGCCTCTCTTGGATCGGGATTGCCACCGGATCGGGTGCAGTATCAAGCTTTAGATTTAGCAGACAGTGCAGCCCTGCACCAAGCGGTTTCATCCTCTAATCTCGTCGTTCACTGTGCCGGACCTTTTCATTACCGAGACGCTAGTGTATTGAAAACTTGCATAGAAGCAGGTGTTAATTATACTGATGTCAGCGACAGCCGCAGTTTTACTCGCAGAGCTTTAGCATTGCGCGAAACTGCTAACAATGCTGGGATTACGGCTATTATTAATACGGGCATTTTCCCCGGCGTTTCTAACAGCATGGTGCGCAGAGATGTGGAACAATTAGATGAAGCAGAACACATTCATTTGAGTTATGTTGTCGGAGGTTCGGGCGGCGCTGGCGTTACCGTCATGAGAACCACTTTTTTAGGTTTGCAAATACCTTTTGAGGTTTGGGAAAATCGCAAGTGGCAGCAAGTAAAACCCTACAGCGATCGCGAAACAATTGAATTTCCCGCGCCCTACGGCAACACAGGGGTTTACTGGTTCGATATGCCGGAAGCAATTACTTTGCCCGAAACTTTCCCCGTCAAATCAGTTGTGACTAAATTCGGTACGTCTCCCGACCTTTACAATCACCTTACCTGGTTTGTTGCCAAGTATTGGCCCGCTAGCTGGCTCAAAAATAACTCCGTGATTGAATTTCTCTCCTATGTCAGTTACGGGATGACCAGTGTTACTAATAGTTTTAGCGGGGTTGGCGTGGCAGTGCGATCGCAAGTGACAGGTCTCAAAAACGGTCAACCCGCTAAAGTTTGCTCGACAGCGGTACACCCCAATGCTGCCGCCGCTACTGGCATCGGTACTGGCAGCATAGCTCAATTAATGTTAGAAGGAGAACTCAAAAAACCGGGCGTTTGGTCGGTCGAACAAGCTCTTTCAACTGAGCTATTTGAACGAGCTATGCAGAACCGCAACCTCAACATAGAGCAGGTTTTTTTGTAGTTTTCTAGGTTATTTGTAGCAATTTTAGATGTGTGGTGAACGGGCTTTTTTTGATGAACCGCGAAGATGCGAAGGAAGAAAGGAGAAGAGTCAGGGTTCGCAATTGACGGGAGAACCCCTAGATAGGGTTCATCGCAGGAATTGCGATCGCGTCGCGGCTCATAGGAGATGAGTTGCGCTTGTCTAACGAATCTATCTTTTGGTAGAAGTAATAGTAACAAGCAGGCGCTTAAGATATTGGACATCACGGGAAACATCCCTTTTCGCTCGCTCTAGATGCGGTAGCTGCGACAAAGATTGCGCTTTAACCAAGGTTGTAAATGTGCGATCGCAGTGAAGGGGCGACAAACACCATAATTTTTGCGAAAAAATACCAGGAGAAGTTGACATGAAGCGGGTTTTAAAAGCTCTCGGACAAACATTGATTCAAAGCATTTTGCTGGTCTGTACGCTGGCTTTCATTAGTTTGGCAGGTCTAGCCTTAGCACCAAGTCAGGCTGCTCACGCTGCGGGTCAATACAGCACTCAGGCGCAGCCGGAAGCTAAAATTACTGACCCCGCAGAAAGTTTCGAGGATCTGAATCCCCAAGCAGCTTACGAATCAATAGTCAAAACTGCTCAAAATCCTGCAAAGGTCGAGAAAGTTTACGACGAAAGCTTAAAAGAGTACAAGGAAGAACACCCGCAAGAAAGCTTAGTTCAAAAAGCTGAAGATTTGATTGAAAAGGTAACTGGCAAGGAATAAATCAACCGATTTTTATCTAAATCAATTTGCTGGTGTAAATACAGAGCTTCTGCAAGTACACAATTGAGCATAGCTCTGGACTTACTTTAACCTAATTCTGTAGGGTGCGCAGTGCGCACCTTATCGCGTTAGAATAGGGCGTAAAACCACTTTTTCCGTTGAAATAATTTCCGGTTTCCCCTTCTTATTAAGCTAGCAGATTCATCCTGAAGGCAGATGAATAGAGAGCAATTTAAAAGGTAAATTGATTAATAGTTACAGTTAAATAAAAGGAAAAAAATATCATGAGCGATGACAAAAAAACGGTAAAGGAACCTGATGCTAACCTCGACCCGCTTTCTGGAGAAACGGGGGCTCATCCACTGGAAACGGGTATCGGTGCGGCGAGTGCCGGTGCTGCGGGTGCGGCGATCGGCGGTGCGATCGGCGGGCCTGTAGGAGCAGTTGTGGGCGCTGTTGTGGGTGCTTTTGGCGGCGGTTTGGCGGGCAAAGGTGTGGGCGAGGCGATCGACCCCACGGTAGAAGAGGCTTACTGGCAAAGCAACTACAGTTCCCGTCCTTACGCGGACACGAGCGCGACTTACGACGACTATCAGCCTGCATACCGCACCGGTTATGAGGGATACAGCCGCTATGGCGGTACTGGTAAGAGCTTCAACGAGCTCGAAAACGATTTGCAACGCGACTACGAAACAAATCGCGGTAAGTCTAATGTGGCTTGGGAAAAAGCGAAGCACGCCACGCGCGACGCTTGGGATCGGGTGGAACGCGCTGTTCCTGGCGACATTGACAAAGACGGCCGCTAAGTATTGGTGACAAGTTAAGACTTAATTGCATTTATCAATCAGTAATATTACTCAAAAAAACTGCTTTTTTAGGAGTGGAAAATTCACGATTTGAGAGGGAGTAAGTATAAATATCACCCTCGGCACGATCGCACGATCGCCCAAATCTCAGTTTTGGGCCCAAAATCCGAGTAAATCTCGAGCATAATTGCTGATTGACAAATGCTTTCTTAGCTTAACTTGTTACCAATGGCCGCTAAGGGCTGACAGCAAGTATTTCTCAGTCTGGGACGCACGCAAACTCCAGCGTTCCGGGTTTTTACCCCAGGTGGGGAATGCAGCGAAGTGTTTTGATAAAAAAACCCGGTTGCTGCGTCTTGGACTGTTATTGATATCTGGGACTATTTTTAACGCGAGTTTAGCTAAGTTTTTGGGGATTTTCAGCCCCTCTCTACATCGGAGAGGGTATTTTTATGCTCCGTTGAAATCGCGTTTTTCAGGAAGATTTTTATTTCACAGGAGTGTTTGCTGCGAGAGCACGAAGCCAGACGTAGGGGCTTTGCTGTGCGGGACGATCGCACTCCTAAAAAACGCTTTTTACAAAATCGGGATGCTTGCGTTTGAGATTAACATTTTTTTTTGACTGTTAGCCTTAAAATTAAACTAATTCAGGACTGAGGCATCGATCGCATATTTCTGTCCTTGTTCGCCATGCGCTTTCTTCAATCGCAGCCGCAGTGCGTCGGTTGCTTCAAGTCCGATAATTGTTAAAAATCTAAATCCTCTCATTCAAAATCGGTATAAATTGTGGATGAAATGTTGGAAAGAGCTTGGACACTCAAGCAAAATTTAATTGACTTTGTGCTGGATGCTGAAGGAGAGTTGGCGGTAGCTTTGGAAGCTTATGCTGCAGCTCGATCGACTGGCGAGCGCTACGATATTGCTCAGCAAAATCAAGTGATTGACAGTTTTACAGTTGAAGGCAAAGTCGGAGAGAAAACGCCGATCGACCTATTTGTCGAAAGTCAGCCGGATTTAACCCCGGGCGATCGCAGTTTGCTAGAAAGTTGGCAGCAAAGAAGCTTCACGGGCTTATTTGAAATCACTAAACTTTTCCCCGACAGGTTTGAACTGATGAACTGGCTGACGGCGAAGCACTACGTTGTCAAGCCCAACAGCCCTAATTTCCTGCAAGAAATGTCTCGCTTTAAGTTAGGAGAAATCTTGCGGGCTCGGATTGCTCCTCTCACCGATGACTGGTGGATACTCTCGGGTCCTCCGATAGCGATGGGGAAATTGGGCAAGCCGAAGTTGGCGGTGGCGATCGGCAATTTCAAGCAAAATCACAAACAGAATTTGTACAGCGATGCGCCGGAATTGTTAGAGCAAGCTTGGCATTCGGTAGAACAGTACCACGAAGATTTTACCGAATTTTTTGGCAGTGAGGAAGTGACGCTATCGGGATATCACCTGAATAAACAGTTGGCTGAATTTCAGGAATTTATCACTAAAAAACGCCTCGCTGATATCGGAATTCATGAAACTAAATCTCTCGCGGATATCGTTGAAGATGCGGGAGTCGATGCAGAAGAAATTAAAGCAGCAGCTATAGCAGCAGCCGGTGCAGATCCGTCTTCAGTTGAGGTAGGGATCGATAGCGATCCTCACTCAAAAATGGTAATGCCAAAAGTTGAATTGCCCGATCGCTTCAAGAAAGCCGAACAGGTGACAGCGCTTTCTCATCCTCGCTGGGGGCAAACCTTTTTGTCTACTTACGCTCAATTTACTGCAATGCTAGCAGCCGAAGACTTTTCAACGGTTCCCGGTTACGAGAAGCTGGTTCGCAATTATCTAGAAGATCCTGGAATTAATGCCTGGATTTGGCAGCGGTTAGCTAAAGTTAATCCAGCGAAATTATCACAAATTTTGCAAACTGTACTGCAGCGGACTAATTTTCAGATCGATCGCGATTTAGATGCCCTGCTGCAAGAGTTTAAAAAACCATTAGAACCAGAACTCCCGGAAATTGCCAGCGTTCCCTTGCACCTGCACAACTTATTTCAGGAAGCTTTAGGCGAAGTTCACAAATCAAAGTCCAAACCGCAGGAAAAAAAGAAAAGCTCTAAAGGCTTTAAATCCTAACCAGCTAAGTTCGTGGCATACTGCTGTGCGCTAACGCGCCGGCTTCGTCAAGGGATACTCGATGAGATTTTCGCAGCCAAAGGAAGGCAGAAACAGAGTGGCAATTGCAAGTACGAGTGCGATCGACCCTAGCCATTTTGGGCGCGTTAGTCGGCATCCCTCAGATAATAAACCATTAAACAAGCTCACAGCTAGCTGTGAGCTTATGGCCCGGTAATATTACTCAAATAGCTTTGCAGTCAGGACTTTAGTTTTTCTTCACCGCGATCGAAAGAACTGAAGTCCTCACTACAAACACCTTTTGTTAATCTTCAACTCGTCGGACAGCCATGCGTTGCAGCGGCAGGCTGAGTATGCTAGAAGCAGTCAACAAGTAAGAAAGAACAGTAGTCAGCTTCAAACTGAGCAATAACCAGCTATCCTCTGGTAGGTGAAGTTTCAGCCCGAAAAAAGAGATGCAGTACACTATCCAGTAAGTAAAGCTCATCTTGATTAGGATTTCTTCGCTCAAAGTGCGATCGTCCGTTGGCTGCGACTTGCGATTATCGCCCAGCAGGACTAGACCCGCAATAGAAGCCACAAAAGAAACCATAACGAGATAGTCATGCCAGTTAAGCTCAACCATTTCTAAACTCCGCTGTTATCCGAATTTTTGGAATAAGACATCAGTCTAAAGGATAAGTTTTCCCGGTCAAAGCAATAGTTACAAATTGAAACAGCCGCAGTTACAAATCGCAATGAAAATCAACCGCAACCACCACCCACAGGCTCGTTTAGTCAGCCGCCAAGGACAATTCCCCTTAAATATTGTCAAGTTGGGAGTACCGCGCCTGCATTTGGCCGACCTCTACCACAGGCTGCTAACTCTTTCTTGGCCGCGATTTTTCATCCTCATTTGTCTCTCCTATACAGTCACGAATTCTTTATTTGCCTTAGCTTACTTGGCGGGAGGAGATTGCATTGTTAACGCGCGGCCGGGTTCTTTCCCAGATGCCTTTTATTTCAGCGTGCAAACAATGGCGACGATCGGCTACGGCGCCATGTATCCGCGCACGGATTACGCTAATACTATAGTCGCGATCCAAGCGCTTTTTGCTCTGTGGGGAGTCGCGATGGTGACGGGACTGGCTTTTGCTAGATTTTCTAGACCAACAGCTAGAGTTATCTTCAGCCGCGTAGCTGTAATCGCTCCTTTCAACGGTGTTCCGACTCTGATGTACCGCACTGCAAATCAGCGTTTTAACCAGATTTTAGAAGCGCAGCAGCGAGCTACTTTGATCCGCGACGAGGTAACAGCGGAAGGAGAATTTATGCGGCGTTTTTACGATTTGCAATTGATGCGGAGTCACTCTCCGATTTTTGCCTTAACTTGGACGGTTATGCACGCAATTGATGAGACCAGTCCTTTGTACCAACTTACAGCCCAAGACTTGATGGAACAGCAAGCGGAAATTGTAATTACTTTAACAGGAATTGACGAAACAGTTTCGCAAACTATTCATGCGCGACATTCTTTTGTAGCCTCGGAGATTATCTGGGATATGCGATTTGTAGATATTCTTTTGAAATCGGCGACGGGAGGGCGGGTGGTTGATTATACTCGGTTTCATGATGTGAAGCCTGTGGAATGAAAGTTTAGATTGAGCCAGTGCTAGAATACCTGTATGGCAAAACAAATTAATATTCATGACCTCAATAATTGCAAAGATGACACTGAAAGAATTGCAACCGCAACTCTTGGCTTTAACTCCCGAAGAGAAGGCTCAAGCTATAGAATTACTAGCCCAAAGTTTAAGAAAATTTTGGTCGGGGATTCAAAAGACTCCGGGCGTGTGCGGCGGCGATGCTTGCATCAGAGAAACGCGAATTCCTGTTTGGCTACTGGTGAATGCTCGCCGTTTAGGTATTTCTGAAGCTGAACTCCTAGAAGACTATCCGACTCTGCGTGCCGCTGATTTGGCGAATGCTTGGGCTTATGCTGAGGCATATCCTGATGAGATTGAAACAGCAATTATAGAAAATGAGGAAGATTGAAAAGTGGCGCGTTTCTATGCAGATGAACAATTTCCGAAGCGGGTTGTGGAATTGTTGAGGACTTTAGGTCACGATGTCCTTACCGTACAGGAAGCAGGAAATGCTAATCAAAAAAATCCTGATGAAGAAGTGTTAGCTTTTGCAGTCAGTATTGACCGCGCTATTTTAACGCTCAATCGCCGTCATTTTATCAGGCTGCATACATTACAACCCGACCATGCTGGTATCATTGTTTGTAAAGATGATTCAAATAGGGATCTGTTGGCTTTACGCATTAATGAAGCTATTGCTAATCGAGAATCAGTGAGAAGTTTACTGATTCGAGTTAACCGTCCTTCGGAGTGAGTAGAAGTGATAGAATACCTTGGGTATGGAATTCAAAAGACTCCCGGTGTCATGGGCGGTAAAGCCTGTATTCGTAAAACGCGGATTCCTGTTTGGCTGTTAATAAGTTATCGCCGTCAAGATGCCACAGATGCTCATATTTTAGAAGGTCATCCCGATCTCTGTGCAGCAGATTTAGTGAGTGCTTTTAGTTATGCTGAGGCATATCCTGATGAGATTGAAAGAGCAATTAAAGAAAACGAGGAAGATTGAAAAGTTACAACTTTCTATTAAAATAAACAAAAAACTCCTCGTACTATGCGAATAATTCATACTGCTGACTGGCATTTAGGGCGACGTTTTCGAGGAATCGATCGCACTTTTGAAATTGCGATCGCCCTCGAACAGATTTTGAAGCAAGCAAAAGCCTTGGATGTCGATGCTGTGCTCGTCGCTGGTGACATTTTCGACGTGCCCAACCCTCCCGCTTACGCCGAACGCATTGCTTATAACTTTTTCTGCGAACTCCAAGCGGCAGGAATTCCCGCAATTGCGATCGCCGGTAATCACGATTCGGCATCCCGCATCGACAGCATCGCGCAATTGCTTTCCCTCGCCGGTGTGCGCGCTTTAGGCAAACCCAGGCTTTCTGCAGATGGCGGCACAATTACTCTTAATACAAAAAGCGGTAAACTTTGCGTGGGAGCGATGCCTTTTGCTTCCGAACAAAGACTGTTAGATGCTAATTCTCTATGGCAGTCGGGCGATGCCGATCGCCGAAAAGATTACCGCGAAATAGTAGCATATTTAATCGAAGATTTAACCAGCGATTTTAGAGACAATACTGTCAATTTTCTCATGGGACACATGAGTATTGACGGCGCTCGATTGGCAAAATCAGAAGTCGCTTATTACACGCGAGAAAAATACCTGCTCTCATCGCAAACTCTGCCCCCGGAAGCTCAGTATGTCGCCCTCGGACACATCCACATTCACCAGCGAATTTCTGAGACTTCCCCCGCTTATTATTCCGGTTCTTTGATTCAGTTAGATTTTGGAGAAGCGGAACAGGAAAAAGGATTTTGCTTGATAGAAGTTGAGCCGGGAAGTCAGGCAAAGGTGGAATTTAAGCCTGTGGCTTGCCACAAGCCGTTAAAAGTGCTTAAATGTCATAACGACAATCTTGATGAAACTTTACAAGCTCATCAGTATCATCCGGGTTTCTTGAAAGTAATTGTCGAACTGGAGAGTCCGCAAATCGGGCTGGCCGATCGAGTCCGCCAAATCTGTTCTCAAGCGCTGTTAATTGAACCGCGCTATCCAGATGCAGCGCTAGAAGCAACAGAAATAACTAATATCGATCCCAATAATTTCGATCCTGCAGCAGAGTTTTGCAACTATTATCAAAACCGATTGGGAACGACACCGAAGCCGGCAGTATTGGAGGAATTTAAAAATTTGTACAAGAAGTTTAAGGAAACAGTTAATAATTAAATGGGTAAAAAGATACAATCTACACTCTCAAATTTCACATAGTTTTAACTGGTTCCCAGGCTCGGTCTGGGAACCAATATCCAGAGGCTCTGCCTCGCGCTTAAATAGGAAAAGATACAATAACTGGTTCCCAGGCTCGGTCTGGGAACCAATATCCAGAAGCTCTGCCTCGCGCTTAAATAGGAAAATAGGAGGCAGAGCCTCCGGATCTGCTTTACCAGGCAGATCCTGGTAAAAAGAAATAGAAACCCTAAATCTAAAATCTAAAATCAGTATGCGTCCACTCGAACTTATTCTCGAAGGGTTTACCAGCTTCCACCGCGAACAGCGTTTAGATTTTTCTCAACTCGATTTGTTTGCAATTACTGGTGCTACAGGTGCGGGAAAATCTTCACTGCTAGATGCCATGACTTACGCTCTTTTTGGCACGACAACTCGCAGTGGAAAACAAGTCAGTGATTTGGCAAGTCAAGGTAGCGAAAATTTAAAAGTTCAGTTGCGTTTTGCTGTGGGTTCGGCACAGTACCGGGTGACGCGAAGGTGGCGTTTCCGTCCGAAATCTCCCGAAAATAAGGTAATTTTGGACAACTGGCAAAATGGCCAATGGGAAACTTTGGGGACGAGTATCGTTGCTGTTCAAAATACGATTGAACAGATTTTAGGGATGGATTTTGATACTTTTACGCGAGCAATTGTTCTGCCTCAAGGCAAGTTTGATGAGTTTATTAAAGGGGATACTTCAAAACGTCGGGAAATTTTGCGGCAGCTAGCGGGATTTGAGATTTTTGAGCAGATGCGGAAGGAAACAAACGAGCTCGCAAAGTTGCTGAAACAAGAACGGGAAATGGTGGAAAGGCAGCTAGCTGAGTTGAGTGCGCCGACGGCGGATGAGGTGGCTCAAAGACGATCGCAACTTTTGATTTTAGAGCAGCAGTTGCCCCAGTTCGATCGCGCCGTGATGAAAGCTCAGAAGGATCTAGATGAAGAGGAACAGTTATTTTCGCAAATCACTCGCTGGCAAGAGTTACAACAACAACTGGCTCAATTAAATGCTAATTCCGCCGAGGTGGCAATTTTAGCACAGCGTTTAGAAAGATCGCAAGCTGCTAATCATTTACAGGGAGATTGGGCTTTAGTGCGCTCGGCTCGCAGTCAGTATGAAACTGCCGAAAGTGCCTCGGTGGCAGCGCGAAAGCAGTTAATTAAAGCTCGCTCTGAGCTAGCAGTAGAGCAGCAGCAACTTGACGCGGCCAAAGCGAAAGAAGAGGTGCTAGCGCCACAAATTAAGGCTCGCGAAGATGCTCTAGCTGCTGCTAAAGTATATGAAGAACAGCGCGCTCAATTAGAAAAAGAAGTTGCGCTTGCCCAAAAAATTCAACAGGAAAAACTCCGCTTTTTTATGGCAGCAGATAAAGACCTGCAAGCTGCTAACACTAAAATTCAAGGTGCGGGTTTTCGAGTTACTCAAGCAGCGGCACAACTCGAACAGTATTCGCTCGGAGGAAAGCGTTTAGAGCAATTGCAGCAAATTTCACCCTTATTGATGGAACTTCAGCTAATTACTAAGCAACAAAAGGCTCAGGAAGAACAGTTGGAGAACTCTATTGCAGAGAAGGAAACCGCTCAACAAAATTATGTGAAGGCTACCACTAATTTAGAAGCTGTTGAAGTCAGGCTAAAAGAGTGCGATCGCGAGTTAGAAGCGGCCCAAACCGCTAATGCGGAAGCGGCACGTTTAGAGAGTGTTGCTGTTGTTAGAATGTCGCTGAATTCTGGCGATACTTGCCCGGTGTGCGGGGGGGTGCATCCTGATAGTGAGCAGCTCCCTCCTTTGCCGAATTCTAATATTGTCGATGTCGCTGGTTTGCGCCGGAAATTGGCGGATGCAAATCAGGTTTTTCAAGATGCTCAAAGGTTGGCTGCTGAGGGAAAAAGTGCAGTTTCAGCCTGCCGGCAAAAAGAGTCTGAAATTGCTCAAATGTTGGAATTAACGGCGAATAGAGTTGCCGAATTGCAGCAGGAAATCACTCATGTGCTGGAAAATCCTCAGTGGGAAAGCTTGGGGTTGCAGCAGGAGTTGGCACTCCTTAAAGAGAGCGATCGCCAATACCGCCAAACCGAACAGCAGTTCCAACTCGCATCATTGGAATATGATAATTTTCAACAAAAATTTAATTTTGCTGTGGCGACTCAAGCAGCTAAACAGCAGGAATATCAAGATGCGATCGCCGAATCCGACCGCCGCCAGCAGCAGTTGCAAAGTTGTGTAAATGCGCTTTATCAAATTACCGAATATCAACCTTATGCTAATTTAGCAAAAGTCTTAGAGCAAGACAAGCAAGACTTGGCAAATCTGCTGAAAGTTGCCGAAAAATCATATCAAACTGCTCAAAATAAGGTTATTCAAGCAGCAGAGAGAGAGCAACAAGCTGGAGAAGCTTTTGGACAAGCCCAGGCTCATAAACAGCAGTTAAACCTGGATTGGTCAGCAAAATTAACAGCGGCTGATTTCACAGAAGAGACATTTTTAGCAGCGGTTGCAACAGTTAAGGAACAATCAGAATGGGAAAATGCTATTCGCTCTCACCGCGAATCAAAAATTCAGTTAGAGACGCGGGCGAAAGATTTGAGCGAGGCGATCGCAGGCAGAACTACCGATGAGAATACTTTAGCACAAGTGCGATCGGCAAAACATACCGCCCAAGAAAACCTCAAACAAGCCAACAACAACCGCGCCGAACTGTTAGCTTGGATTCAAGTAGCAGCTCAAAATCTCGAACAAGCCGAAAGACTGTCACAGCAAATCACAAATTTCACAGAACAAGAGCAAACTTATCACACCTTAGCGCAGAATCTCAAATCCAACGAATTTCAATCCTACATTTTAGAACATTTAGAAGCAGAATTAGTCGGCAGCGCCACCTTAATTTTGCAAGAATTAACCGAAAATCGCTACAAATTAAGAAACCAAGACGGCGAATACTGGGTAGCAGATAATTGGAACGGTGGCGAAGCTAGACGAGTGCGTACTCTTTCCGGTGGCGAAACCTTTGCCACTTCCTTATCAATGGCTTTAGCTTTGTCAGAAAAACTGTCTCAAGGAACTCACTTGGGCAGCTTATTTCTAGATGAAGGATTTGGTACTTTAGATACCGAAACTCTCGAAAGTGTTACTCAAATTTTAGAATCTTTGCGGCAGCGAGACAGGCTGATTGGAGTGATTACCCACGTTCGAGAATTGGGGGAAAGATTGCCCGCACAAGTTAAAGTGTTTAAGTCGCCGCAAGGTTCTAAAATTGAATTACATAGATCCTGAAGTGGAGAGGCGTGTGCGTGAAATAGTAAACTTGCTTAAAGACATACATTATAAGTAAACCTGCCCCTAGACTTCCCTATAATATATGATGAAAAATCACCCGAATCGAATGCAATCGGTACAGTCGCCAATAATTCCAGTAGTTGGCGAACTGATCCGCCAAAATCCGGGAACAATATCTTTAGGACAAGGCGTAGTTTACTACAATCCGCCACAAGAATCATTTGAAAAAATCCCCGAATTCTTTTCAAATCCCGACAATCACAAATACAAAGCCGTGGAAGGAATTCCACAATTACAAGATGCTATCGCAGCCAAACTAAAAACAGATAACGACATAGAAATTAATAGCAAAAATTGCATTGTCGTTACCGCAGGCAGCAATATGGGATTTACCAACGCCATTCTCGCTATCACCTCGGCGGGAGACGAAGTTATTATCCAATCACCTTATTACTTCAACCACGAAATGGCGGCAATTATGGCAAGTTGCCGACCTGTGATAGTAGAAACTGACGCCCATTATCAACTTAATATCGATGCTATAAAAAAAGCAATTACCGACAAAACGCGAGCCATAGTTACCATTTCGCCAAATAATCCCACTGGTGTTGTTTATTCGGTCGAAGCACTCCGGGAAGTTAACGAAATTTGTCGCCAGCACAACATTTATCACATCAGCGATGAAGCTTATGAATATTTTACTTATAACGGCGTCAAACACTGTTCGCCCGCCGCTTTTCCCAATAGCAGCGAACATACAATTTCTCTATTTAGCCTCTCCAAAGCCTACGGTTTTGCGAGTTGGCGGATCGGGTATATGGTAATCCCAGAACATTTGCTCGTTTCAGTGAGAAAAATTCAAGATACAATCTTAATTTGTCCCCCAGTAATTTCTCAGTATGCAGCGCTGGGAGCCTTGCAAGTTGGTAGAGGTTACTGCGATAATTATGTAAGGGCGATCGCATCTGTGCGACAACTCGTATTAGACGAACTCAATACCATCCAAAACTTGTGTACAATTTCCCCAGCCGCCGGAGCTTTCTACTTTTTCTTGAAAATTGATACTGAACTCGATACAATGGAATTAGTAGAACAATTAATTCGCGAATATCGCATAGCAGTGCTTCCCGGTACAACCTTCGGCATGGATAGTGGCTGCTATCTGCGCGTTGCTTACGGTGCTTTGGAAAAAGCAACCGCCACCGCAGGTATTAGGAGATTAGTTAAAGGTTTGAAGACAATTTTAAACAAGTAAAACAGGAAATTTCCAAATGGTTGCCACGAACTTAAAAGCAAATACAAATACCCAAGATACCTCCGCTGCCAGACTGGCAGACTTGCGCGATTTGATGGCAGATTATGAATTAGATTGCTATTACATCCCAGCGGTTGACGAACACTTAAATTTATCAGTTCCAGCAACCAAGCAGCGACGGGCTTGGATGTGCGGTTTTACGGGTTCCGCCGGCGATTTGTTGGTTGGCAAAAAATGCGCTTGGTTGTTTGTGGATTCCCGCTATTACGAACAAGCAGAATTGCAAGTCGATACTGGAATTATTCAAATATCGAAACTCGGCTTAGAAGGAAATTTAACCTTAATTGAAACTTTAGAAAAACTGGCTGTAGAATCGGCAGAAAAATCAACTAAAATTCGCCTGGGTTTTGACCCGTTTACTGTAGCGACAGAGCAATATCAAAATTGGGTAAAAAAATTCGCGAATGCAGAGATTGAACTCATACCAATCAGGGAGAATTTGACAGACAAAGTGCGATCGCAAACTCCTTGGCAAACAGCAGAGACTTTACCCGCGATTGATGCAGAGCCCATATTTAGCTTACCTGCATCCCTGACAGGAGAAACCGCCGCCGAAAAATTAGCCAGAGTCAGGGAAGCCATGCAAAAAGCCAATATCGATGTGCTTCCGATTACCAACCTGAATCAAATCGCGTGGCTGTTCAACCTCCGAGGCTCTGATATTCCCCACATTCCCATTTTTATATCCTATGCCATTGTCACCACAGATTCAGCGTTTTTGTTTACAAATACCGAACGAATTTCACTAAAAATCAAGCAAGAATTGCGGGCAGATGTAACTTTGCTTCCCTACGCAGACTATCCGCATACCTTAGAAACTTGCGTAAATTTACCACATAAAGTCCGGGTACTTTTAGACCCGAAACACAGCACAGCAGGCACCTACCAGTTAATATTAAACCATCAACAAGCGCAGTTTTACAACATCGAAATAGTTTTTGAGACACATCCGGTAGAAGGGATGAAAGCTCGCAAAAATCCGGTTGAAATCGAGCAGATGAAATCAGCCAATTTCAAAGCAAGTCGAGCGAAAACTTTGACTTTAAAGTGGTTGACATATCAGCTAGAAAATGGTAATGTTTTGACAGAGTTTGATGTCAAAGAAACCATCGAAAGATTTTACCAGCAAGAAACAGATTTTCAGACTTTAACTTTTAGAACGATCGCAGGTGCGGGAGCCAATAGCTCGATCGTACATTACGGAACCCCCAGCCCAGAAGTCACCTTAAAACCCGGAGAATTGCTGCTGCTTGACTCAGGCGCGCAATATTTAGCAGGTACAACCGACGATACGAGAACAATAAGTATCGGAGAACCGACTGCGCTACAAATAGAACACTACACCACAGTTTTAATCGCGCACATCAACTGTGCAATGCAGCAATTTCCCAAAGGAACAACGGGAGCGCAATTAGATGCGATCGCCCGTGCGGTATTGTGGCAAGAACAGCTAGACTACGGACATGGCACCGGGCACGGAGTCGGCGCGTTTTTAGCCGGTCACGAAGGGCCAAACGGCATCAGCAAATCGGTGCAGTATCCCCTAGAAGCCGGAATGGTAACTAGCATCGAACCGGGATATTACGAACCGGGATGGGGCGGAATTCGCATCGAAAATCTCTATGTTGTCAGGGAAATGCCCTCCAAAAACGGTTCGGTTTGGTACGGATTTGAGTCTCTGACTTATATTCCGTTTGAGCGCAAATTGATAAATGTCGATCGGCTGTCAAAGACTCAACTAGCATGGTTGAATAATTATCACGCTTCGGTAGTGGAGAAACTGGAACCCGTACTTGATGCAGCAGCAATTGAATGGTTGAAAACAGCCTGCGCTGCGTTAGGTAAAATTGATGTTACTGTTAGCCAATAAGCCGATCGTACTCTGCGTGCGCGCCGATCCAAAACCACAAAATACCCTGCTCAATCCCTATACCCAAAGCTCGGTAGTCTTGTCCGGCTCTGACTGACCAATACTTGCCCACTTTTTTGAAATGCAGCGATGGATGAGTTGGATCGGCTTTGAGTAATTCGTAACATCGATCGGCTGAAAGCTTTACGGTTTCAGGTAAAGCGTTGTAGCATTCCCAAAATCGACGAGTCGTGTAGTGCATCAAATTTCCCGATAGCGCCCCGCCTCAAAATCTGCGATCGCCTCCTGGGCTAAATCTTCCAACTTACCGCCAGCAATATCTAGTTCTAACTGCACGTCCCAACGCCGATAATCCAACTCAAGAAACCATTCCAAAAGTTGATGAAACTTATCTGGTGGTAGATCGAGGATAGCGGCTTCAATTTGCTCGATCGTCAACATAGAGCTTGTGATTTGTAGATAGTTATATCTATCAAAATTATACTAATAAAGCTGGTGACAAGACTCGAACTTGCGACAGGCTGATTACAAATCAGCTACTCTACCAACTGAGTTACACCAGCAGTGAAACTTAATATAGCAAACTTATAGTCATCAGCGCAACCCCCCCAGCCAATTTTTTTTTCAAATTCGCTCAAAACCCCTCCCCGTAAGGGCAAAACCGAAATTGTCTGCCCGCTGCCAATTAACTAATCGCACCGCCAAATCTTAATCGTCCGATCCGCACTGCCGCTGGCGAGCAACTTGCCCGAAGGTGCGATCGCCACCGAGTACACCGTACCCGAATGTCCCTTAAGACTGCTCAACAGATCCCCGGTCTGCAAATTCCAAATATTAATCGTATTATCATCGCAGCCGCTAACCAAAGTCAAACCGTCCCCACTGATAGCAACCGAATCGCCCCGACTCACATAATTCTGCAAAATATGCAGCGCCTCATTCGTTCCTAAATTCGTTACACCCTTTCCCTTCGCATAATGAGTATTTAAAATCCGCAACAAACTGCCCGTGTGCAAATTCCGCAGCTTAATCGTATAATCATTGCTGACGCTAGCAAGAATCTGACCGTCCGGCGCGATCGCCACAGAATTCACCCCAACATTCAACCCCGAAAGAGTCCGCAGCAACTTGCCACTTTCCACATCCCAAACCTTGCTCGTTGCATCCGAACTGCCACTCGCCAATATTTTACCGTCCGGGCTAAAAACCACCGAATTCACATTGTCCGAATGACCCTTCAAAGTCCGCAGCAACTCACCACTCCGCAAATTCCACAGCTTAATCGTATTATCAGCCCCGCCGCAGCTAGCAATTACCAGGCGCTTCGGGTTAATCGCCACCGAATTCACCTCCATAGAATGTCCCGGAAAAGTACACAGCAAATCACCGCTTTGCAAATTCCAAAACTTAATTGTTTCGTCCGAACTGCCGCTGACCAACATTTTTCCGTCATAGCTAATAGCAACCGAATTTACGCGATCGGTATGTCCCGTCAGAGTGCCAATTAATTCGGCTGTTTCTAAATTCCAAATCTTAATAGTTTTATCCCAACTGCCGCTAGCCAAAATTTTGCCGTCAGGACTAATCGCCAGAGAATTCACAAACGATGAATGTCCCGGCAGCGTGTATACGCACCGCCATTTCAGATTTGTTAATTTGTGAGCTAATTCCTTCGCCCGCTTAGATGCAGCCTCAGCTTCCTCTCTGCGTTTGAGTTCAACCTCCTCCAAACGCTTGCGTTCAGCATTAGCTTTCGCCTCTCGCAGCGCCAGCCGCCGCATCTCTCCCTTATAGACTATTCGCTGCTGATCCTGAATTTCTTTAAGAGTTTCAATATAAGGTAGTGCCCAATCTTTAGAAAACCATTCCTGAGCAAATTCCGCCTCTAAATTAAATAGCTGAGGTTCGTGAGTAAAATCGATATTTAAATAATACAAATCAGCTAAAAAAGCCGCCAATAACTTGTGAATTGTCACAATTATTTGCCGAATAATCCGCAGGCTCAGTTTTTCATCTTTCCCCTCCGCCTCCAACTGGTGGTAAACCTCTTCCCAATTCCAAGGCTGCATCGCCACTAGAGAAACGCTCTGATTGATGATTCCCCAAAAACCGACATGAAAATTAACTTCATAATCGCTGATATCGCTGTACAGTATAGCTGTCGGTACGGGAGACAAAACAGTCTGCAACCGCTCCACATCAATATCAGAAATTGCCTTTTTGAAATAGTCTCCGTAAAACTGAACCGGAGACAAATCTCCGTGCTGGGGGTAGTGCTGGTTTAAAAAAGCTCTCAACTTAGCCGGCAGCTCGATATTCAGATTGTGGCGAAACGAATCAGGGCAATCTTGGCTAATTTTTGCGGGAGCAACTAACAGCAGCAATCGGTGCTGCTGCTGCTGCAAAATCTGTTCAGTTTCCTGCCTGCTCAAATTAGAAAACCAATTGTCTCTGTCCCAAATAGTTTGAATTTCGCTCAGCTTAACTCGAATTGCTTCTGATTGAAACTCCCGCATTAAGTCGCGGCAAAGCCGGCTAATTGCCCGCTTATCTCTCACTTCTTCTGCCTTAATTCGATTAGCGCGTTCTTGCTTTACCCATTCTTCTTCTGCACCCGCGATCGCGATTAATTCTTGTTCTCTGGCCTGCTGCCTCTGCAAATATCGCACTTGGGCTTTAATCCAGCGCGGGTCTTTTTTGATTTGCTGGTTCAAAGCACAAGAACCAGACGGCTCAATTTCTGCATACCGTTCGTTGACAGCGCTTGCGCCCAATCTTTCTCCCAATTCAGAGGCTACAGGCTTCAACAGTTCAATTAGGGTGTCTGAGACGGGGCGGGGTAAGGACATACCAGTTAAAAGTTTTTCTTACTTAAGGGCGATCGCGCGAGTCAGGCGTACCCCCTGGGGCTGGGCTCTTGCATTTGGGCGATCGGTCAGCGTATCCGTAAGGCGTATCGTGCAGCCGCGCCAGCTTAGCACCTTAACTCAATAATAATATTTATTTATGCACTTTACATTTTCCCTCGAATCTGGCTCGAAAGCACCGACGGAAAAGACTTCAGGATATTCGATCGACCCTGAGTTCCCCCAATTTGTTTTTTTTGTTGCCATTTGACTCGCTCTTGTCTATAATCATACTTCACAACCATATTTACGGTATTCCGACCTAATAACCGTACTTTTACTAGAGGAACAAATATAATGAGTCCGTGGCAACGCCTAACTCAACACCTTCAGTGGCAGCAACAGCCACCAGCCAGCACAAATCAATCATTTACTGCGCTCAAAAGATTTGTGTCGCTATTTTTAGTGGGAATAAGTTTAAGTCTCGCCGTTGCATCCTGCGGTCAGGGAACCAGCAACAACCCCGGATCCAGTCCAGGCGGTGCTGGCCCAGCAGCCAACAAAGGCAACGTAGAATTAACCCTAGTATCCTTCGCCGTCACCAAAGCCGCCCACGAAGCCATAATTCCCAAATTTGTAGAACAGTGGCAAAAAGAAAAAGGCCAAACCGTCACCTTCAACCAAAGCTACGGCGGTTCCGGTTCCCAAACTCGGGCCGTAATTGACGGTTTAGAAGCAGACATCGTACACCTCGCCCTCGCCCTCGACACTGCAAAAATCGAAAAAGCCGGACTCATTGAGCCCGGGTGGGAAAAAGAAGTCCCCAACGAAGGCATAGTCAGCAAATCTGTAGGAGCAATAGTTACCCGCGAAGGCAATCCCAAAGGCATCAAAACTTGGGAAGATTTAAGCAAAGACGGAGTAAAAGTGATTACTGCCGATCCCAAAACATCAGGCGTTGCCCGTTGGAATTTCCTCGCACTTTGGGGCTCGGTTGTTAAAACCGGAGGAGACGAAACCAAAGCATTAGACTTGACTACTAAAGTCTACAAAAACGTCCCGATTCTGACTAAAGATGCCCGCGAAGCCACTGATGTATTTTTCAAACAAGGGCAAGGCGACGCCTTAATTAACTACGAAAACGAGATTCTTCTGGCAGGTGAGAAAGGCGAAAAACCGACTTATAGTATTCCCGAAGTCAATGTTTCGATCGACAATCCGATTGCCATCGTCGATAAAAACGTTGATAAACACGGTACTCGCGAAGTCGCCGAAGCATTTGTCAAATTTCTCTACACCCCAGAAGCTCAGCGAGAATTTGCCAAAGTAGGCTTCCGCCCAGTAGATGCGACAGTAGCCGCAGAACCAGAATTTGTCAAAAAATATGCCCCCATCAAAACCCTATTTACAGCTCAAGACTTAGGAGGTTGGGGAGATATTCAGCAGAAATTCTTCGATGACGGAGCTGTTTTTGACAAAATCCAAGGTTCAATTAAACAGTAGTGGTCGGGGCGGGTTTACGAAATGATTGGTTTTAGGCAATTATTATTGGTAAAACCCGCCCCGACAGCAATTATTCTTTCCAACTTAAAACTATTGACTTATGGCTGAATCATCTGCAATCAGTAACCCTCAATCTCCGATCGAAAATATCAAAAAGGCGATCGGCAAAATCACATTACCTTGGGGCATCACCCTAGGCTACCTCAGCTTAATGCTCTTGCTTCCAGTTGCAGCAATGCTGCTGAAAGCCAGCACAGCCAACCCCGCTGAATTTTGGAAAATTGCCACCAGTCCGATCGCCCTTTCCGCCTACGATGTCACCTTCTTTACGGCCTTAATGGCCGCATTAATTAACGGAGTATTCGGCACATTAATTGCCTGGGTATTAGTCCGCTACGACTTTCCCTTAAAACGGGTTGTCGATGCAGCAGTCGATTTACCTTTTGCACTGCCCACCTCCGTCGCGGGTTTAACCCTCGCCACAGTTTACAGCGATAACGGCTGGATCGGCGGGCTGTTTGCACCCTTGGGAATCAAGATCTCATTTACTCGCTTGGGCGTAGGAATAGCCATGATATTTATTTCCTTGCCCTTTATAGTGCGGACTGTACAGCCAGTTTTAAACGAAATGGAAAAAGACATCGAAGAAGCAGCTTGGTGCTTGGGTGCTTCTCAATTTCAAACTTTCTGGCGAGTAGTTTTACCCCCGTTATTTCCGTCTATTTTAACCGGAGTTGCCCTCGGATTTTCGCGAGCCGTTGGCGAGTATGGCTCTACTGTAATTGTAGCTTCTAACATACCCTTCAAAGATTTAATCGCGCCAGTATTAATTTTTCAAAGATTGGAACAGTACGACTATGCAGGAGCAACAGTTATCGGCACTATCCTGTTAGCTATTTCCCTGGCAATGCTGTTCGCAATTAATTTATTACAAGCATGGAGAAGACGCTATGACGGCTAATATCAATTCACCCGCTGATTACAAATTTCCGCCCAGTGGTTCTAGTCGCAGTCAGGAGAAAGCCTGGGTAAAACCAACTTTAATCGGAATTGCGAGCGGCTATCTTGCTCTCGTCTTATTCATCCCCATGCTCAACGTTTTTTACCAAGCTTTCCGAAAAGGATTTGAGCCATTTATTTCTAACTTAACCTCGCCCGATTTTCTGCATGCAGCCCAACTTACCCTGATAATTTCTCTGATAGTTGTGCCTGTAAATACAGTCTTCGGTTTGTGTGCAGCCTGGGTAATTGGCCGCAATAAATTTCCCGGGCGCACGCTATTAATCAGCATTTTAGACGTGCCGTTTGCCATATCACCGGTAGTTGCAGGTTTAATGATTGTACTGCTTTACGGTCGGGTGGGATGGTTCGGACCGTGGCTGGAGGCGGCAAATATTAAGGTTATTTTTGCATTCCCTGGAATGGTACTGGCTACTGCTTTTGTTACCTTGCCTTTTGTGGCCCGCGAAGTGATTCCTGTTTTGGAAGAAGTGGGAACAGATCAAGAAGAAGCGGCGAAAACTTTAGGAGCAAATGACTGGCAAATTTTCTGGAATGTCACCCTTCCCAGTATTCGCTGGGGATTGCTTTACGGAGTAATTTTGACCAATGCTAGAGCAATGGGAGAATTTGGAGCCGTCTCTGTGGTATCGGGAAATATTGCTAAAAAAACGCAAACTTTGCCTTTGTTTGTAGAGGATGCTTACAAGCAGTATGCGACACAAGCCGCATTTTCAGCGGCGGTAATTCTAGGTTTTTTAGGAGTTATTACCCTTGTACTTAAGGAGATTTTAGAACGAAAAACTAGCATTAAAGAAGTTGAATAACAGTCATTTGTCATTTGTCATTAAGGCTGTAGGTATGCAGCTTACACCTCATCCCTGAAACCAGTAAATATTAGGAGGCCCAAATGTTAGCTCACAACAGTAGCGAATCTAAATTTGAGGGTATAAGTGATTTTCACAAAACCCAAGAATCAGACCTTCCCAAATCTGAGAATGGCGACAGCAGACAAACTCAAACCCGAATTCGGATTCGGATTCCTAAAGAATACCATCAGGAACCTGTCATTTCTCACCTGATTTCTGAATACGGTTTGACGGTTAATTTTAATGCTGCGTTTTTGGGTGTCAAAACTTTAGATGACGGTTGGTTTGATTTGGAACTTAACGGTACAAGTAAACAGATTGAAACCGCTCTGATGTATCTCAATGATTTAGATGTGGAAATCTGGAGCAATTCCAATAATCCCGATGAAGAAACTTGGTAATTAGTCACTTTAGGACGCAGAAACCGGGAATAGGAAAGAAAATTCTGCGTTTTCCAGAATTTTCTTTCCTATTCCCGGTTTATTGAGTCTAATATTGTCCGGGTATTTTAGTCATGAATCAGCATTCATCAGTCATATGTAGTCTTGTAAAATAACTGTTATCACGTTTGTACTAAGGAATGCAAGTCCTCTGAGTTTTATGAGGAATTGCATTCCTTACTACAAACCACTGTGATTGCGGTTGTTCGATCGCACATACATATCATTCAGCAGCTAACCACTACCAAATAATATCAGCTTACAGCTACAGTTAGGGACGCAAAAACCCGGTTGCTTCACGTAATTTGGTCATATACCCTCAAACGCCACAAGGAGAAACGGGGTTTTTTTGGGAAGCGTGGGTTCAAGACTTAGCTAATAACGGTGACTGAGGACTCTTGACTAATAAGACTTACGCAAGGAATCATTTTTTACACTATCTGTAGTGGTAAGGCGCGCAGTGCGCACCTACACGTAGATTCTGTGCGTCAGTCCTGACTAACAAAGATCGATCGCCATCCGTTTATTTGATTGACAATTTTTATAAAATCTGGTATTTTTTCTATCTCTGCTATATCAAAAAACAGCGCGCCAGTCTTCTCCAACATTGATTTGTAACAGTCGGAACAATATCCCCCTTTAAAACTTCTCAACAATCAAACTAACTCAGTTAGGCGAAGGGAGCATAAAAAAAGATTTTTGTCAATATTCAATTGAGGTGAAGGTTAAGGGCGATCGACTCTCCTCCGCACCGGAAAAAGAGCGATCGCTGCTGCGGTTGGTTTGTGCTATGAATTTGATGTGCGTGTACCAGGAGAATTTGATCGTGGAACTTTATAAAGAACCGAAACACCAGATAGTTTTTGCAGATTCACAAGTTACAGATTGCGAAAGTTTAACAGAAACGGCCAATCCCGATACAGAAATTGTTATTCTGAAAGCCGATCGCGACGGCATCGAGCAAATCGCCGAAACACTTAAACAGCGGAAAAACATTGCAGCCGTCCACATTTTGTCTCACGGCGCAGCAGCCAGCTTGCAACTGGGGGGAACAGAACTCAATCTCAGCAACATTGAAAGCTACCGCAATTATTTAGAAAAATGGTTTGCTTTGCCAGCAGCCGAAGCAAACTCGAACTCTCCAATTACAGCTAAACCCGAAATTCTGCTTTACGGTTGCAACGTCGCCGCCACAGAAGCAGGTGTGGCTTTCGTCCAAAGGCTGAGCCAGCTCACGGGGGCAAATATTGCCGCTTCAGACAACTTGACCGGGAGTGCCGCCTTGGGTGGAGACTGGGAACTCGAAGTAACTACCGGCAACATAGAAACACCTTTAGCATTTTCTGCTGACGCGAGGGAAGCCTACAGCGCAGTTTTAGTCGCCACATTTGGCGAATTGCAAGATGCGATAACTCTGGCTAACGCTTTGCCCAATGCAGACACGATTCCCATCACCGGCAACATCACCTTCGGGCCCGGACAGGTTCTGCCCAGGATTTCCACCCCCATCACCTTTACTGGTGGAGGTTTCACCCTAAATCTCGGCAATAACCGGGGCTTCTTCATCGACAGCGCCGGCAGCCCAGTCACATTTTCCAACCTGACAATTACCGGGGGCAGATCGACAGGTGCTGCCGGCACAGGCGGCGGCGGGGGTGCTGCCGGGATGGGCGGCGCACTATTTATCAACAGCGGCACTGTCACAGTTAACAGCGTGACCTTTACTGGCAACAGCGCTACAGGTGGCGCGGGCGGCGCGGCCCCCGTCGCTCCCGCCACCGCAGGGCCTGGTGGCAACACCGATTTTGCAGATCTCTTTCCCTTCGTGTCTGCAGGCGGCCCCGGTCAAACTGGGCTTACCGGGTTGCAAAGCATCGGCGGTAATGGCGGCCCCGGCGGTACGGGGGGTGATGGCGGCGCGGGCAGTGGCGGATTGCCCGGTACGGGTCTTAACGGCGGCCCCGGAGGCCCTGGCGGTACGGGCGGCGCTGGTACCGGGGGAACTAACGGCGGTACGGGCGGTGCTGGCGGCGCTGGCGGTACGGGCGGCTTCGGAGGAGGAGGCGGCGGCGGCGGCGCTGGCGGCGCTGGTGGCGTCGCCGGCAGTGGCACAGCAGGTGCAGCCGGCCCTGGGGGCATTGGCGGCGCTGCCGGTTTCGGAGGAGGCGGCGGCGGCGGCGGTGGCGGTGTTGGCGGCAACGGCGGTGTCGGGGGCTTCGGAGGTGGCGGCGGCTTCGGTACCGCAGGCGGAGCCAGCACGACAGTCGGAGCTTTCACCCCGGGCGGAGCAGGCAGCCCCGCCGGTGGCGGCGGCGGTGCTGGTTTGGGAGGCGCAATTTTTGTCAATACTGGCAGTTTGACCCTGAACAACAGCACTTTGTTCAGCAACACAGCAACGGGAGGTGCTGCTGGTGGTGCGGGGGCTGCACCGGGCCAGGGCGCGGGGGCCGCGATTTTTGTCAACAGCGGCGCTACTGCAACTCTGACTAACAACACCATCACTGCTAACACTGCTACTGCTACTGCTCCTGCTGTTGCTGTGGGCGGGGGTATTGCTACTAACGGCGGTACTGTGAATGTCAGAAATTCGATCGTCGCGGGGAATTTGGGCGGCGCGAATCCTGACGTGTTCGGGACATCCTTCGCTGCCACCAGTATCCGCAATTTGATCGGGAACGTTGCTGGTAGCAATTTACCTGTCGCCCAGCAACTGACGGTTCCTATAGGAAATGTCATCGCACCTGCTGCAGGATTGAACCAGGCTACAGGCGTTCCCCAGACTTATGCTTTGGCTGACAGCACTGCGACACTTAATCCGGCGATCGATGGCGGGGATGCCACGGCTGCGGCTGCTGCCGGCGCGACTGACCAACGGGGTACCGGCTTTCCGCGGACGATCGGCACTGCTGTTGATATCGGCGCTTACGAGTACGGCCCGATCGTCACTGGCCTTAAATATAACGACGTTAACGGTGACGGCGTTCGGCAGGTGGCAACTGAACCGGGCCTCCCGGGCTGGGTGATTTCTGTAGGTACCAAGAGCGCTACCACCGCAGCCGACGGCACTTATACCCTGCGCGACGTAAAAACAGCTACTCCGATTACAGAAGCCCCGCCCGCTGGAACCCCTGCGACTGCTTGGGTGCAGACTGTCGGCCCGATTCCGGCAAATACGGGTATTGTTAATGTCACGGGTGCCAACTTCGGTAATTTCCAGAAAACATCGATCGCAGGCAAAACCTACACCGATCTGGCGGGGAACGGCTTCACTCCCGACGACACTACACTAAACGGCGTCACCGTCAACTTATACAAAGACACCAACGGCAATGGCACGCTAGAAGTCGGCACAGATACTGTTGTCGGCACTGCCCAAACGACTGCAGGAGCCGGAGATTACACATTCTCCGATATCGGCCCCGGCAATTACCTGATACAAGCCACTCCTCCAGCCAACTCCAGCATCTCTTTCCCCGCTGCCGCAATTCTCGTTAGCGCCCAAAGCGGTAATGCTGTCACCGCTCAAAACTTCGGCGTTTTCCAAAACATCACTGTCAGCGGCACCAAATTCACCGACCTCACCGGCAACGGCTTCACTGCTGACGACACGCCCCTCAACGGTATTACCGTTCGCTTGTTCAAGGATACTAACAATAACAGCACTTTAGATACCGGCGACACCGAAGTCGCCAGTCAACTTACCGGGACAGCGCCAGCGGCGGCTGGGACGTATAGCTTTGCCAACGTTGGTTCCGGTCGGCACTTTGTGAGAGAAGACGTGCCGACAGATTTCTCACAAACCGCCGGTCCGGCTTTTTATACAATTAACCCGGTCAGCGGCACAAATATTACAGCTCAAAACTTCGGCAACTTCCAGCTAGGCAAAATCAGGGGGATCAAATTTAATGACCTCAACAAAAATGGCATCCAAGATGCGCCAGCAGAACAACCGCTAGGAGGCTGGACAATCTACGTGGATGCCAACAATAACGGCACCTTCGATGCTGATGAAGAAAGCGAAATCACCGATGCTACGGGTCAGTATGAGATCGACGACCTTACAGCCGGCACTTATACAGTGCGGGAAGTGCCACAAACCGGCTGGACGCAAACTGTGCCCCCCGTCAACCCAGCCACGCCTACTCTTTCAGGCGCGTTTACGATCGCCGTCACCAGCGGCACAGACTCCCAAAACAACAATTTCGGCAACTTCAAGCCCAACTCGATTAGCGGTCTGAAGTTCAATGACATCAACACAAATGGCATCCAAGATGCGCCAGCAGAAACAGGACTACCCAACTGGCAATTCTTCCTCGATACCAACAACAACGGTACTCTCGACACCGGGGAACCGAACACCCTCACCGATGTCGCGGGCAACTACAAATTCATCGATTTGTCAGCCGGAACCTATAAGGTGCGGGAAGTCTTGCAGCCTACTTGGACGCAAACTACCGCCAACCCCGCCGACATCACTGTCACCAGCGGCCAAGACATCGTTAACATCAACTTCGGCAACTTCCAGTCGAGCACCATCAGCGGTCAAAAATTTAATGACCTCAACAACAACGGCGTTAAGGATGCCGGAGAATTGGGGCTAGCTAACTGGCAAATATTCCTCGACAGTATCACTCCGGATGGATTGTTTCAGCAGGGCGAACCCACTACCATCACCGATGCCGCAGGCAACTACACTCTTAAGGACATACCCGCAGGTACTTTCCAGATCAGGGAAGTCCAGCAAAACGGCTGGACGCAGACGACCCCCAACCCCGCCCCCGTTACGGTAACAGGTGGAGATAACATCACGGGCATTGACTTCGGCAACTTCCTGCCCCAACCGGGTACGATCCGAGGTCTGAAGTTCCAAGACAGCAACAACAATGGCACTCAGGATGCTGGAGAACCGGGTTTGCCCAATTTCCAAATTCAGTTAACCAATGTCGTAGCTGGAACTGCTCCTGCTCCTGTTACTACTACCACAGACAACAGCGGCAACTACCTGTTCGCGAACCTAACGCCGGGAACCTACCGCGTCCGAGAAGTCAACCAAACTGGGTTTACCCAAAGCACTGCCGACCCCGCCGACATCCTCCTGACTTCGGGCGCTATTGTCAGCGGCATCAACTTCGGGAACTTCCCGACGCCTGTAACGACTCCGACGCCGACACCGCCTGAACCGACGCCGACACCGCCTGGAACGACACCGACGCCTGCACCTGTACCGACACCGACACCGACGCCTGAACCGACTCCGACGCCTGTACCGACGCCTGAACCGACACCTGCACCTGTACCGACGCCTGCACCGACGCCTGCACCGACACCGACGCCTGCACCGACACCGACGCCGACACCTGCACCTGTACCGACAGATTTGGTTTGCCCTCAGGACTTCCCCAGGATTGTCGCTCCCAATTTGCCCCCCGGTCGGACTGGGGGTAATGCGATCGACGGCCCTAACGGCGACGAGACGATCGTGGGTACTGCCGGCAGTGACTCTATCTTCGGATTGGGCGGCAACGATTTGATCTTTGGCTTACAGGGTGGCGACTATATCAATGGCAATACGGCCAACGATACTATCTACGGAGGCATCGATAACGATACTCTCTTCGGCGGCAAAGGCTTTGACCTGATTTTTGGCGATCGCGCTAACGATACAATTTATGGCAATCTTGGCAACGACTCGATCTCTGGCGACCAAGGCAATGACCTGTTGTACGGCGGCAAAGCCGATGACGTAATGTTGGGAGGCGCTGGGGATGACGTGCTAATTGGCGATCGAGGCAATGACACTCTCTGCGGCAACGACGGTAACAATACCTTAATTGGCGGCAGCGGCGATGATGTGCTCTTTGGTGGCCCCGGCGATGACTTGCTCTTTGGCGGCATTGGCAGCGATACTCTGATCGGCGGCAGCAGCAATGGCTTTATCTTGGCAGCGGGCGGGGGAATTGACACCATTATCAACTTCACGGAAGGAGTTGATGAGCTCGTCTTGGTGGGAGGCTTGGACTTCAATCAACTGTCATTTACCGAAACTAATGGCTCCACGGCGATCGGAATCGCGGGCAGCAACCAGATTTTGGCTGTAGTGACGGGCGTGCTGCCGAGCCAGTTATCGGCTCAGAGTTTTAGCTTGCTGGTTTAGTCGGCAGATAAAGCTCGGCAGTGGAAACCGATCCTACAGTTGCCTGTAGTCCCTGCTGAGAGAGACTACCGAGAAGCAGAGCCTCGAAGCACGGGTTTCGAGGCTCTGCCAAAGAAGGGGAACGAATTCCGTTCCCCTTCTTTGGTCAAATTTGTTCGAGGTATTTCAGCAAGTCGGCCATTTCTTGCGGACTCGGCTGAAACTGCGGCATTGGTGGGGTTTGCCCGCTCGTGACTTGCCGGATCAGATCGAATTCGGATTTGCGCTCGGAAACTCCGTGCAAGTTGGGCCCGACTTGACTGTCTGAAACGGATATGTGACACCCCGCACAGTTCATTTGAAAGATGGCGGAACCCTGAAATGGGTTGCCCGTGAGGGACAGTACGCTTTTGACGTAAGGATCGGCGACTTGAAACTGACGAATTGCGATCGTCGCCAAGATGATGGCAAGCAACACCGCTAGCGCAAATATGGCAAGTCGCTCGATCGGGTTTTTAATTTCATTCCTGGCAAATTGGTTATTCAAAGGAGTTCAATTAAAAATAGTATCTACAAGAAAATTTATTTCTCATAACATAGCTTAATCGTTCGCAGCGGGGAGAGCAAGGTCTGATACTCCCGGAAGGGCATTTTTGGGAAAATTCATCTGTGTAAGTGCTGGTAATATTAAAAATAGGTTGTTAAATCTTAACTTTAAGGAGATCTCATGGTAGAACCGCTGCTTTCAGGTATTGTTCTGGGTCTAATCTTTGTTACTCTGTCGGGGCTGTTTTTTGCTGCTTATCAGCAGTACAAGCGTGGCGATCAGTTGGGTATCAATAAGTAAAAGGGGCTACAGTCCCTAACTTAAGCCCTCCGTCAAGGGAAGAGGGAGAGTGGGGGAGTGGGAGAGTGGGGGAGTGGGAGAGTGGGAGATTGGAAAAATCTTTCTTCTTCCCTCTTCCCTCTTCCTTCTTCCTTCGTTAAAGATATCGATCGAGAATAGCAGCAGTTTCCAGGCCTGTTTTTTCCCAGCTAAATTGTTTTGCTCTGGCCAAACCGAGCTCCCGCAAGTGCGATCGAACTTTGGCATCCACTGCAAGCTGGTGCATAGCAGAGGCAATTTCCTCGACGCTGTAGGGGTTGACCAATAATGCTGCACCCCCAGCCACTTCTGGCATTGAAGACAGGTTAGAGGCGATCGCAGGAGTGCCGCAGGCCATTGCTTCGAGCACGGGGAGCCCGAATCCTTCCCAAAGACTGGGGAAAACCAGGGCGATCGCTTGGTTGATGACTTTGGGCAAGTCGGCTGCGGGGAGGTAATCTAGAAATTTTACTCGATCGACCAATCCCAATTCTTGAACCTGCGCCTTCAGCAGCGGGGTATAGCGTTTGTCTTCCGAACCTGCTATCCACAATTCGTACTCGGAATTATGATGCAAAGCAGCAAAGGCTGCTACAACTCGCTGCAAGTTTTTATAAGGATTGTGGCGACCGATATAAAGAAAATAATTGCTTGTTGGCAAGTCTAGAAAACGGAAAAAACTGGTATCGTATCCGGGGAAAATTGGCGTAATTAAATTAGTAGGAATCTTGCAAAAATTATTGATATCTTTAGCAGTTGCTTCCGAGTCGCAAATGACGTGTTCAGCCTGCCGCAGCACTTGGGGAATGTAGTAGCGGTGGTAAGGTGTCAGAGGATCGAAGCGGCGGGGAAATCGCAGCGCTATCAAGTCATGTACTGTAATTATATAGCGGCAACCTGCAAATAGAGGAGCTTCTGGAATTGGGGAAAATAACAGGTTAGATTTTAGCTGTTTGTAAATTTTTGGGAGTTGGGTTTGCGTCCACAGCAATCGGTTGATGTGTCCTTTGGTTCCTTGTTCGGGTGTTAAATTGGCGGGAATTTGGTAGCAGTTATTATTGGGAAATTTTTCGGCTGTTAGTAATGTTGGGTTGAGGGATTTTAGGTGGGGAAATAGGTTTTTGGCGTAGATGGCTAAGCCGGTTGGTTTGGAAATTAGGAAGGAGAGGTTGATGAGCAGGTTGGATTGGGAATTGGGCATGGGATAATATGTAGATTGCGGTTTTTGGTGGGAGTTTTTTTAACCGCAGAGGGCGCAGAGGACGCAGAGAGGAAGAGAGGGGAGATTTAAAGATATTGCTGTAATATGTTGGCGGTTGCTTTTCCGGTTTTGTTCCAGCTAAATTGAGACGATCGCGCTAAACTAGCTTTTTTTAAGTTCGATCGCACTTTTGAATCTGTGGCTACTGTTTGCATGGCTTCGGCTATTTCTGGGACGCTGTAAGGATTGACTAATAATCCGGCATCTCCGGCTACTTCTGGCATTGATGACAGGTTGGATGTGATGACGGGTGTGCCGCAAGCCATTGCTTCTAAAATTGGTAAGCCGAATCCTTCCCAAAGTGTAGGGAAAACTAGGGCGATCGCCTGATTCATCAGTACGGGCAATTGAGAATAGGGAACGTAACCGAGAAACTTTACCAAAGATTGTAAACCTAATTCTTCAACTTGTGCTGTCAACTGCGGCGTGTAGGCATTGGGAGGCCCAGCTAGCCACAATTCGCAATTTGCGCGATCGGGCAAACTCGCAAATGCAGCAATTAATCTTTCTAAGTTTTTGTAAGGATCGTGTCTGCCTGTATAAAGAAAATAATTTTTGGCGGGCAAGTCGAGATATCTAAAATTAATATTATCGCAAGCTAGGGGAATTGCGGTCATCTTTTTAGGCGGAATTTGGAAAAAGTTAGCAACATCTGCCGCCGTTGCTTGAGAATCGCAAATAATGTGTTCGGCTTGCCGCAAAACCTGCGGTATGTAGTAGCGGAAATAAGCTGTTAATCGAGAAAACCGTCGGGGAAAGCGCAAAGGAATTAAATCGTGAACTGTGACGATGTAGCGACAGCCAGAATACAAAGGTGCTTCTGGAATTGGGGAAAATATCAGGGTTGACTGCAATTTTTGGTAAATTTTTGGTAACTCAAACTGAGTCCACAGCAGCCTATTAACTTGTCCTTTCGGGCCGCGATCCGGTGTCAGAGTTTCCGGGAGTTGATAGCAGGTATAATTTTCAATTTGCTGAGAAACAAGTAATGTGGGTTCTAGTTGTTGCAGTTGCGGGAAAATATTGGCTGCGTAAGTCCCGATTCCGGTTGGTTCGGGAGTTAAAAAGGATAAATTGATTAACAGTGAATTAGACATGATTTTATGAAACAGAATTTATCCCAATTGTAGGGGCTGGTTTTCCAACAATAATTGCCTAAAACCATAATCTCCTAAACCCGCCCCACCCAACGAACAATCAAAATGTACATTTTTATGGTTGCACAGAAGTCAGATTTGATGTAATTTATTGGCGGTATATGGGCGGGTTTATATAAATTGTTTGTAATCATTAAATATTGTTGGTAAAACCCGCCCCTACGCAATTTATCGATCGCGATCGCGATCGAGCATTTGAGCTATATCGGCAGGATTTGGCAGCCGAATTGTAGCATATTCTTGGTGAATGATCTCAAAAAAACTCTTGACTTTTTTATCGAAACGTGCAAGTCTAAAGTTCTGACTGCGCTGCTGTGCACCAGCTTGAAGTTCTGCTAGCAAATCGGGATTAACAATTAGTTGATGTGAATGCTGGCATAGTTCCTCCACAGTATTGAACAAAAAGCCCGATCGCCCATGTTCCACAATTTCCGGTTGACCGCCGCCGTTGAAAACAATCGGAGCACAACTATTTTGCATGGCTTCTACAGTCGCCATCCCAAAATGCTCAAATCTTTGAGGATTGACTTCACCCAAACCGCAGCCGTGCCAAAATATGCTCGCTCTAGCATAAAGTGATTTTACCTCATCGAAGTCAGCATTCACTTTTAGCTCGATCGCCCTTGAATCTTGCTTCAATAAATTCTGAACCGTCTTTAAATAAGGATTTTTTGGAATGCTGCTGCCGGCTAAAACTAGCCGCCATTCTTGAAATTCTTCAGGATAATCTGCTAGCAAACTGCGGAAAGCTTTAATTAGTTCAATTTGTTTTTTTGTTCCCCCAGCTTCAAACTGTCCCACAGCCAAAATTATTTTTTCTTTCTGCACTTTAACTGTTGCCATTTCTATCGGCGGATAAAGCATAAAAGTTGGCTGTAGGTTCCAGCGTTTCTCCAACCACTTAACAGTAAATTGACTGTTGGCAATAATGAAAGTGTAATCATCGACAGCAAAGTGACGGTTGCGGAAGGTATTGGGAAAGTGGCAGAAAAATAGTGATATCGGCGACAGTGGTTTAACTTTTTCCAGTTGGTTGGCGTTGATAAAAATATCGTAATTTTTGCTTTCTCTGGCAATTTCATCAAAGGGATTTTCCATATCTTCCACGATGATGCTGGAATCGATGCACTGCATTCCGCGTTTCTCGTAAAACGCCAAGGGCATAATTTTAATTTTGCACTCTGAAAGGTTGAGTCCGTACCACGATTCTAAGTCGGAAACAGCAACTGGTTTGTTGGCGATAAAAGTAATTTCAAATTCATTTTGCAGCAGCGAGGCGAGAGTAGCGACGTATTTTTGACCGCCGCCGATAAAATTCAGTCCGTGATCGTAAATGGCGATCGACATTTTGCGATCGCCCCGAACCACCTGCAACCGAGATAAAATGCGATCGACCTTCATCCGACTGTAAATCACCGCCAACTTTTCCGACAACTGCGGAATTACAGTTTCGATGATTTCCGGTTTTTGATAATCTAGAAGTTTTTTAATAGCTACAAATAAACTCTCGAACAGCAAATCGTACTGCTTGTTAGTAAAAAAATCCGAAGTGTGAATTGCTTTGACTAATTGCAAAGGTTCGTGTTTCGCCAAATACAAAAACCGATTTCGGTTGCAGAAATACTCGGTAAGTTTGCTTCCTTTACTCGAACCCCGATACTCGTGATGGGCGATCGCTGCGGGAGTATAAAGCATTTTCCAACCGAGTTTGTGGCAGCGTTTGGCAAACTCTACATCTTCAAAATACATCACAAAATCTTCATCTATCGGCCCGACATCTTCCAGACATTCTCTGCGGAAAAGCACCGCCGCCCAACACAGCCCTTCGACTTCCCGTTCTGTATCGTACTGTCCCGAATCTTTCTCGCCAAAGCCGACATCTTGCCAATAAAAATTAGGTAATTGCTGAATGCCTGCGCTGTTAATTCGCCCGTCTTTAAACAGCAATTTGCCGCTAGTCGCACCGATTTTCTTATTAGTTTCTAGGATTTGGACAAGAATCTCTAACCAGCGACTGTCAAGGGTAGCATCGTTATTTAGAAAGCCGATATATTGCCCTTTTGCTTCGCTGATACCGAGGTTCAGGGCTTTCGCAAAGTTGTTGGCGGAGTTGACAAAAATGCGAACTTTCGGAAATAGTTCGCGCAGGGAGTTAACGGAATCATCTTGAGAACAATTATCAATTACAATTAAATCTAGCTGCTGTTCGGGATACGCAAGTTTTTGTAGAGATTTTAAGCAATCTTTCGTGTGGCGCAGACCGTTATAGTTGACTATAATTAACGAGCATATTGGCAGTGCAGTCATTCGATTTTAGATTTTAGATTTTAGATTTTAGATTGAGTAATTGAAGGATTGAAGAATTTTCGATTTGGGATTTGGAATTGAATAATTTTAGATTGAGTAATTGAAGGATTGAGGAATTTTCGATTTGGAATTTGGGATTTTCGCTTGATAAATTGAATAATTTTATATTTTTGATTGAAGCATTGCTCTCGCGAATAAATCTGGGGCATTGTGACCGAATTATTTTGGGTCATCTTTGATGCTTTATTTTTGTCGATCGAGCAATTGAGCGGTAATCTCCTCTAAAATAGCAGTATGTTGCTGCTGTACTGCTTTAATTTGCTCTATTTCCGACTGAAAGGCTGCGATCGCATTTTGTTGAGTCTCAAGCTGTGCTGTAACTTCGAGAGATCCGCTGCTGAATTCGGATTGAATTTTTTTCTCTAGGCTTTGTTGATTTTCTTGCAATTTTTGCAATTGAATGCTCAATGTTTGAACGACGCGGGTATTAGCGAAATTGTAAATTACTTGTCGTTCGAGTACGGGTCTGAGTAATTTTCGGACTATTTTTCTAACGGCTATGACTGCCGAACCCAGCCGTCTTTGGTAAGAGGTAATGGGGATGTTATAAATGTCGAAACCCGCCTTTAACAGGGCGATGTCTTCGTCATCTTCATTTTGGGCGATCGCACTATTTTCTGTTCCCGACAGCGGCGGCTCAGCAATACCAATTCGCGGCTCCAAAGTTTGTCGCAATTTATGTATTATCTGTTGAGTTGGTATTTCTTCGTACTGCAAACTTTCCTCTCCTTGAGATAACTTACTATGACTTATTATGGAACAGGCATCTTTGCTATTTCAATCCTTGTAACTAATTGTGAACAGGCATCTTTGCTGTGTGAATAATTGTAATTAATTGTGGAACAGGCCGGAAAGCCTGTTCAAGGGCGGGCAGGATGCCCACCCCACAAGAAAATTTATCTCTTGTTAAATCAAGATTATTGCTTCCGATATTGGCAATATCTCAATTTAAGCTAACTCAATTTGACTGTCATCACCAATCATAAACCGCAGAGCTTTTGGACGAGCCGGTGCATTGGTCAGTTGAGCTCGCTGCCCGATCACGCTGTCAACAATTCGCTGTTGAATGCCAAGTATTTTCGCACCTTGCAATATGACGCTGTGTTCGATATCAGCATCAATCATCGTCACGCGATCGGCAATACTGCTGTAAGGCCCGATAAAGCAATTTTCAATGCGGCAATTTTCCCCAATTACCACTGGCCCGCGAACTGTAGAATTAATTACCTCCGTTCCTTCCCCTATTTGCACTCGCCCGATAATTTGACTTTTGGCGTCTACTTTTAATTCTGTTGAAGCTACGATACGGCTATCTAAAATGATTTGGTTTGCACTCAGCAAATCGTCTTTTTTCCCCGTATCCAGCCACCAACCCTCTAAATTGCAGGCTTCTACGTGTTTTTCCTGATTGATGAGCTGTTGAATGGCATCGGTAATTTCGAGTTCGCCCCGGGGCGAAGGTTGAATTTGATCGATCGCCTCGTGGATAGTAGGAGCAAAAAAATAAATTCCCACCAGTGCTAAATTTGACGGCGGAACTTTTGGTTTTTCTACTAACTGCAAAACTCGCCCGTTATCATCAACTTTTGCAACACCGAAAGCAGAGGGATTGGGAACTGGACGCAGCAAAATCAGGGCGTCTAGTTTTTGCTTGTTAAAAATCTCTAAAAACGGATCTAGCTGATTTTGAATTAAGTTATCTCCCAAATACATAATAAACGGAGAATCGCCCAAAAACGGTCTGGCAATTTTCACGGCGTGAGCGAGTCCCGCCGGCTCTGCTTGCAAGATATAAGTAATTTTTGCACCGAAGCGAGATCCATCTCCTGTTTTCGTCTTCACCTCTTCCCCGGTTTCGGGACTAATAATAATCCCAATATCCGTAATCCCAGCCGCCACAATTCCTTCAATTCCGTACCACAGTATCGGCTTATTTGCTACAGGAACCAATTGCTTAGCACCCGTATAGGTGAGGGGACGCAAGCGTGTTCCTTTGCCGCCAGAGAGGATGAGTGCTTTCATGGGGTGAACTCTGAGTTATCCTTTAGGGTTTGCGGTGCTGGCTTGATTTGCCTGCACTTGTTCGCTCTTGTTGATTTTAAAACACTCCTACCCCGCTGGCAATAGTTGTCGTGTCTGATGATACAAATTATTTATGCCGATCGAGCTTTTATAGTCCGGGACGCATAGAGTGTCAGAAACCAGGTTTCTTGCCGAAGAAAGCACCTAAAAGCTGAGGTTTTTTGTCAATAAACCCGGTTTCTCAAGCTTGCGAGTGCGCCAGTCCAGATTTAATTGCGTACCGTTTTAATAGCGACCGTATCGAGCAATCAATTGATTACCACTATTGTTTTGATTTGTCAACCAAGCCCACATCTGATCGCCCAGACAAAAATGCCACCATTCGTTAGGATGCTGCTGAAAACCCGCATTTATCATCGCATTTTTTAAGATTTGCCTGCGGCGGTGATATTCCTGTTTTTGCGGCTCCTTGCTATTACAAAAATAATCGGGATAAGAACGTTCTGATATTTCATCAATCGGAGAACCCATATCAATTTGCCGATTATTTTCATCCACTAAAGTTACATCTAAAGCTGCGCCTGTACTGTGAGGGGGAGGTGTCGCGCCATCGAGGCTCGGCACTGCCCAAAATTGATATACGTGTTCTATAATCACTTGGCGTTTGTCTTCGGAAACCGGAAATTCGCAGCCTTGAGCTAGAGCAATTTGATTGAAAGTATAATCCACCATAAATTGCTGGACTTCCACCGGCCGATAAGCATCAAATATCAGAATTTTCCAATTTTGATAATTTTGCTTGAGCTCAGTTTGAGCTGCGATTAAACTATCTACAACTCCTTGCCGCAAATAGTAAGGCGAATCTGCTTTGCTGTTGTCATAGGGAGCACCCAACTTTTGATAGGGGTGCGGGATTTCAAAGGCAAAATGTTCTGGTGGAATCGGGACTAAAGGTTCGCCGCATTCGTCTATTGCTATTTGCTGATATGGTTTCATATCAAGGTTTTACTCTACTTTATTACTGATGAAGTACAATTGTATCGCAATTCATTTCTATCAATGAATGAATGTTCCTGAAATAGTTCAGCAAACTGCGGCAAATTCTTCATAAATAAGTCTATAAGTTAGTTATTATTTATGTTGCCTGTCGTCAATATCCACAGCTTGTAAGGTTGCTGATTAATCATAAATGAGTCGAGAAAATCTCTATCTTTGGTGACAACAATTCTGCTTTCTTGGATTTAAAGCAAGTTAATTTCTGAATCGGGAGTTGCGTTTCGTCGAGGTAAATCCTTAGTATGAATAGTATCGCAACCAGCAGATTGCAGCACACGCGCCAGACGTACTGGTAATTGTGCATCTACCAAAATCTTCATTACACTAATACTCGGTATATGCTTTTCACTTGAGTCAGCCGCGCGGCAAATAGCAAAGCAGCTAGAATATCCTCATGTTCTAAATCGTCATAGTCATCTATAATTTCTTTAGCATTCATGCCAGAACTGAGTAATTCAAGAATCAACTCTAAGTAAGTCTGTGGGAAAAAACACAACTGTGTTAAGAAAAATAAATGAGGCTGAAACCCTCTTCCCTCCTGCCTTCAGCATAGCTGCCTCCTGCCTCATTCCAACTACAAATATTTACGCCGTTCTACTTACTGGATATCGGAGACCGCGAATACAGGGTTTTCCGTGACAGATATTGGGATCGAGTGTGATGCGCTGCAAAAGTTGGTTTTCCATATTTTAGGAGCAAATATTAAATAGATCCTAACCTAAAAAGCGTAGCTTTCGATCGGTTTGTAGTAAGGACTTTAGTGCTTTCAATCTCCACCTAAAGTCCTAAAGTCCTTACTGCCAAAAAATCCTAACTTTGGCGGTAAGCAACTACCGCATAAAACGGATCGCCGCTTCCTATTCGCAGCATTTGCATAAAACTCGGCAAGTTAGGTTTGCGAACTATTACTTCCGGCTTGCTAAATCCGGGTATATTCGCTCCTTTAACAGAATCAAAGTAACTCTTGACTAATTCTACCCGATCGCCCTCCGAACCTTCCCGCCAAGCCGCGATCGCCTTTTGATAAAACATCCGGTTGGAAAAACTCATAATTGCTACGCCACCAGGCTTCAAAATTCGATGAATCTCTGCAAAAATCGCATCTGGGTATTGCAAATACTGTATCGAAACGCAGTTGACAACTGCGTCAAACTCTGCATCTGGCAGCGGCAATTTGGGATTTGCGTTCAAATTTTGCACAAAATAATGATTCAGCCTGCGATTTTTTGCCAACTCTTCTTCATTCATGCCGTGCCCTTCCACATGGGCAAATTCCATCTCGTCTGGCAAGTGAGAAACCCAACTGCTCATCATATCAAAAATCCGAGTATTCGGTTTCAGCCGTTCCCGATACAAATCGGTTAGTTGCTGAATGAATCCATCGTCTACGTGAGTCACAAACCGGGGATAGGAATAGAACAAATTGTCGTCGGTATCGTCTAACTTGGTACGCTGATTTCCTTGGAGTGGCATAACGTGCGATGTGCGATCGTAACTTTACTCTTCTTATTTTACTAATAATTAAGAAATGTAAATAGATTCCGCAGGATGGACTTCCGGCACTCGCCCGCTCCAATCTTAAATCATCCCCTTCATAGTCTACTCAGTATTTCTTTTATGCAAGACTCTGCTTCATTCAGCTTGTCACCACAGCATCCGGCTCGTTTATGCGTTGATGCAGGACTGAGAATAGCTGAACGAGCGGCTTCAAAATAAGGCATGAGCTGGCTCTTTATAGACGGATCGATCGACTCATCTTTTTTTAAATCATCACACAGGCTAGACAGTGCCCATTTGGCATCACTCATCATTGTTGTTTCGTAGGCTTCTTGCACCTCGGATTGGGCGTTGTTTAATTGCTGAAGGATTTGATGCAATTTTTTTCTTTGCTCTTCGGACATCACATTCATCACTCCTTGAGAGACTAACTTATATAGCAATAGAACAAATTATCGTCGGTATCATCTAACTTGGTGTGCTGATTTCCTGGGAGTAGCATAACGTGCGATCGCAAACGTAATTTTACTCTTCTTATTTTAGTAATAATTAAGAAATGTAAACACGTTTAAAAAAAATTTAGCTGGTTTTTGCGATCGAGCGTGGGCGATCGCCCTCATTATACCAATCCTGAAAAATAAAGCTACAGATAGTTTTGACCAAGTAAGGCCAAAATAACAGATATCCGACTTTTGAAAGAAGTCCGGGATCTGACAAGGGTGAAGAATTGGCATTTTACGTAAATCCGATCGCCGAAAATCTGTTGACGCCCCCTTGACAAAACCCAAAAAGTATCATACTCTAATAATACGAACACTAAGTAATAAACCGATGGTTACTACATCAACTGTCGATCGCATAAATCTAGCTCAGTGGCACGAAGTTCTCGCCCCCCAAAGCCTGGGCTACCGGATCAAACTGCTGGGGCAGCTAAGCAGCCGCCGACTGCAAGAGGTACTCGAACCCTTCGGGCTGACACCTTTTCACTGGCTGGTACTGTGCTGCTTGTGGCAAGAAGACGGTTTACCGACTTCCAGCATTGGCGACAAACTGCAACAGGTAGGCGGGACTCTGACAGGCGTGCTCGATCGCATGGAAGAAAGATGCCTAGTCCGCCGCGAGAGAGACACGCGCGATCGCCGGATCTGGCGCATTTGGCTGACAGACTCCGGCAGGGAACTGCAAGAGGTATTGCCCCCGCTGGTAGCTGCAATCAGAGATCGAGCTTTCGATGGCATTCCAGAGGCCGATCGAGAACTCTTTTCCCAACTGATCGATCGGGCGATCGTCAATCTCTCCTAAACCGACAAATCGCTCTTTTGAGTGAAGCGCAGCAGCATCTACCTCCACTAAATTACAAATAATCGCAAAATACTACGCATTCTTAAAACAAGCAGTCTTACTAAATAAAAACTACGTACCCTAAACAAACGACATCTTACTAAACTATCAGGAGTCAAATACCATGAAAGGCACAAACGAAATCAACCCAGCAGAATTCAACGGTAACGGCAAAGCAGTCGCCGTATTAGAAAAGCCGATCGACGACACCCAAGCTAAAAGCCTACCCGTAATCCCCGCCCCAGAGACAGAAATCAACGCCCCCGCCGAGGTCAAAACAGGCGCAGAAACAGAACTCCAAGCACCCCTGCCGGCGGCTGCAACACCCAAGAAAAAAGCCCCGAAAGCGTTGATATTAGCAGCGCTGGGCCTAGGGGCGATCGCCGCAGGCAGCTTCGGCTACCGCTACTGGCAATACGCCTCCATCCACCAAGAAACCGAAAACGCCACAGTAGCCGGACACATCCACCAAATCAGCAGCCGCGTCAACGGTACTGTCAGCGAAGTCTTGGTACAAGACAACCAACAAGTGAAACCCGGACAACTGCTGATTGAACTCGACCCCCGCGACTACCAAGTTAAAGTCCAACAAGCCCAAGCAGCCTTAGAAAACGCCCGCCGCCAAGCCGAAGCAGCCGAAGCCAATATTTCCCTAGCCTCTCAAACCAGCCAAGGCAAAACAGCCCAAGCCCAAGGAGATATCAGCGGTGCAAACGCTGCGATTTCCACCGCCCAAGCAGCACTCAGAGAAGCCCAGCAAGGCGTACCCGCAGCAGAAGCTACCGTTGCTGAAGCCGAAGCCGGCGTACCCGCCGCCCAAGCCAAAGTCGCCCAAGCCGAAGCCGGCATTCCTCAAGCCCAAGCCAAAGTGACGGAAGCCGAAGCTGGCATTGCCGCAGCGCAAGCTCAGCTAGTACAAGCCCAAGCCAACCTCGTCAAGACGCAAGCTGATTATAAACGGTACGAAAGCTTGCAGTCTGAAGGTGCGATCGCCCGCCAGCAGCTAGACGCAGCCAGAGCCGCCTACGAAGTAGCTCAAGGCCAAACCACCGCAGCCCAACAAGGAATTGCCCAAGCTAGAGCGCGGTTAGCCCAAGCCAAAGAAGGCGTAACCGCAGCCCAAGCAGCAGTAGCCCAAGCTCAAGAAGGGGTAAAACAAGCTCAGTCCCAAGTAGCGCGCGCCCAAGTCGGCGTCGCCAGCGCTCAAGCTAAAGTCACCTTAGCGCAAGAAGGTATCAGCACCGCCGAAGCCAAACTTGCTGCATCAAAGGGCGGATTGCAACAGGCGCAAGCTACGGGAGAGCAAACTAAAGTCAGCCGATCGCAGTATGATGCTGCTAAAGCTGCGATCGGGCAATCGGAAGCTGCCGTTAAAGACGCTCAACTGCAACTTTCCTACACGAATATCACCGCACCAGCCGCCGGACAAATCGGCCGCAAATCCGTTGAAGTCGGGCAGCGGGTGCAGCCGGGAACTCCGTTAATGGCTATAGTAAGTAACGATTTGTGGGTAATTGCTAACTTCAAAGAAACGCAACTGGCAAATATGAAACCAGGCCAAAAAGTAGAAATCAAATTAGATGCTTTTGGCGGCCGCAAATTTGAAGGTCATCTCGATAGTTTCTCTCCTGCTTCTGGCGCTCAATTCTCCTTATTGCCTCCCGATAATGCTACGGGCAATTTCACCAAAGTTGTGCAGCGGATTCCGGTAAAAGTTGTGTTTGATGCCGAAAGCATTAAAGGCTACGAATCGCGGATTGCACCGGGGATGTCTGCTACGGTAAATGTTGAACTGAAATAAACGAAGAACCCGGATGTTGACACGGAATTACGCAGTTTCTTGCTCGTCTTCCATCCCTGCGGATCTAAAGCTTCTTGAAGTATCTGGCGACTGGTAACACCTCGAAGCCCACCTTTTCGTAGGTACGACGTGCTCTTTCATGACCGGGATCGCCTCCGGTCTCAACCATAGCCACAGACATCCCAGCATCTTTCATCCAATCCAGAGCAAATTCTATCAGAGCGGTGCCAATCCCTTGACCTTGAAAGTCTGGATCGACAGCAACCATGTAAATTTCACCCATACTGTTCTCCGAGTGTAGTTTTACGGCTACAAAGCCCACGGTTGAACTAGCGTCGATGGCAACCCATACATTTGTGTCCTCCGCAGCGCAGACATCCTCGACAGCCTTTTGTTGGCTCACGCGCCAATGATCGGGATAGAATGCCCGGTAGACATCAGCGTTCAACACGTTCTGAATAGAATCAAAGACCGGAGCCCATGCTCGCAGCGAAAGACGAATGACTGCATCAAGTTGATGAGCGTCGTAAGGTTCAATTCGGATTTCCATATTAACTCCAGGTCGGAAGTCTTTGCTGATATTTTACCGGGTATTACGATCGTCCTTGCAATATCATCCGTGTCTCCGTGCTATCGGTGTCGTGCTGTTGTTCTGTTTTGTCTAATAGACATCTCGAGAAAAGCCAGCTTTGAACAGACAGGATGCCTGTTCCACAATAATTATTTGAGATGTCTAATAGATATGTTTACGGAATAAATAACCTACCTGCTCCCATATAGTCTTGGATATCGATCGCGATTTCTACAAGCTTTTCAACACAACGCTCTCGACAATCATATTCGTTAACGCGATCCGGAGCGCCAATGGTAATAATGGGAAATGAAGTTCGCTCATTTTCTTCCTGCATCACCTGTTCCAGAGATTCTTCACCCTCCCAAAACTACATCCATATTACTTTTTTCTGGGAATTACCCACAGGCTAAGAAACCCGATTTCTTCGATAATCTCAATTGGGATACGAAATATCTCCAAGGAAACCCGGTTTTTGGGAATTACCGACAAACTAATATCCTGAATTTAAAAATATTTGTAAACTGAACAACTGTATGGTAAACTAGAAGATTGTGAATATTAATCAAAAGTAAAGTAACAAGCCCGGAGAAATCAAAATGACACAGCAAACCCTGCACGGAACCAGCCGCAAAAGAAAAAGAACATCCGGTTTTCGCGCCAGAATGCGTACCGTAACCGGTCGATTGGTAATCAAAGCCCGCCGCAGCAAAGGTCGCCACCGCCTCGCAGTCTAGCACTGCATCAAGGTTGAGAGGCCTCAACGATCGCCCTACGCCATGTTGCCCGAGACAAACCGACTCAAGCACCGAAAAGACTTCAGCGCCGTATACCGCAAGGGAATGCGCCGCAATTCCGCTCATTTCAGCTTAAGAGCTCTGCGCAAACCCAAAAGCGCCGAATTTGCGAAACCGACAGCCGAAAAATCCTTGCATCCCACTCGCACAGGCATTTCTATCAGCCTGAAAGTCAGCAAGCGCGCTGTAGTCCGCAACCGGATTAAGCGTCAGATTCGGGCAGCTTTGCGGCATCTACTGCCCCGATTAAAATGCGGGTGGGATTTAGTAATTGTCGTGCGTCCGATCGCACAAGAGTGCAATTATGCAGAAATTCTGCAAGAATTAGAGCAGTTGTTGGTAGAAGCCGAGGTACTAAATGGGAATTCGAGAGGAAGTATATTATGAAGGCGGTCCTGCGGCGGGAGACTTGATCCTCAATTTACTCCTGGGGCTGACTGTGGTGGGAATCCCCCTAGCAGTAGGAGCAATTGTCCGGGCTCTGTGGCTGCGGTATCGGATCACGAGTCGCCGAGTGTCGGTAACTAGCGGTTGGATGGGGGGCGACCAGACAGACGTTATCTACTCAGATATAGTCAAAATCGTCACAGTACCTCGCGGTTTCGGGACTTACGGAGACATGGTGCTCACCATGAAAAATGGCAGTCGCTTGGAACTCAGAGCTATTCCGAAATTTCGAGCAATGTATGACTACATTAACGAAAAACTGCCGGCAGCAGCTCAACAAGCAAACGCGGCCAAAGCTAAATAACCGAACGGCTTTACCCTCAAATCAGGGTAAACTCAGTGCGAGTATTAGCCAACTAATTACCACAAACCCGCAGACCGGGCGGTCGATCGACGGGCAATGTCCTAAGATAGAGACAAAACCCGAAAATTTGAGGCGGCTCGCGTTCAGCGGGTAAAAATAGTTCTCAACAGTAAACATAGAGCACCTAAATTAACGAACAAGCGAATGGATTTTGGTATCTCGTTTCTCTCCAACAACCTCATGCTCCCGATCCTAGATTTTTTCTACGGGATCGTGCCAAGCTACGGTTTAGCGATCGTAGCTCTGACGCTCGTGATTCGCTTTGCTCTTTATCCTCTCAATGCAGGCTCTCTTCGCAATATGCGGCGCATGAAAGTAGCCCAGCCGTTGATGAAAGAGCGAGTAGATCAAATTCAAAAACTCTATAAAGACAATCCTGCAAAACAGCAGGAGGAAATGAGCAAAGTATACAAAGAATTTGGTAATCCTCTAGCAGGATGCTTCCCGTTATTGCTGCAAATGCCAGTGCTGTTTGCACTGTTTGCAACGCTCCGGGGTTCGCCGTTTTCTGACATAAATTACAGCGTCAACGTTCAAGTTTTGCCGAAAGAACAAATCGAAACAGTTCAACCGCAAGCTTTTGCTACACCGCCACAAAATATTTACGTCACAGGTACTTTTCATGCTCCAGTTGTGGGCGTAATTCCAGGCGGCGACAAACTCGCAGTCGGCGACACAACCAAGATTAATTTTCAAACCCCAGAGGGCAAACCGCTCAAAGTTTTAGCGGCAGAAAATAAGAGCGAAATCGACTTTGAACCGCGCTGGAAAGTCATCAAAGGGGAAGAACTGGTAGCGGTAGATGAACATGGCAACATCACTGCCTTAGCGCCCGGTGAAGCCACAGTTCAAGGCACAATCCCCGGATTGGCTAGTAACAAAGGATTCCTGTTTATTGAAGCTCTAGGCCGCGTTGGCGCGATCGACTCAGACGGTACAATCCACTGGGATATTTTGGTGATGATCCTGGGCTTCGGCATCAGTTTGTATATCAACCAAACTCTTTCGGGACAAGCACAAGGACCAAACGACAACCCTCAACAGGCTACAGTCAACAAACTGACGCCAGTCATATTTTCAGGGATGTTTTTGTTCTTCCCACTGCCCGCCGGCGTGTTGATGTATATGCTGATTGCTAACATCTTCCAGACAGTTCAGGCGTTTATTTTGTCGCGAGAACCGCTGCCCGAAAACCTCCAAAAAATAGTGGACGAAGCAGAGGCGAAAACCAAAAAAGAACAAGGATTAGATGCACTTCCCTTTGAGCCCAAGCGTTCTAAGAAAAAGGCTTGATTTTAACAAAAATGAAAGATTCTCAAATGCAGCGCGGACAGCAATGGTTAGAAGAATTGCTAAAACTGTCCGCAATTCCTTCAAAAGTGGTATGCGAACAACAAGAAGATTGCTATTGGATGACAATAGATGAAAGCAATCTGACTCGAGAACAAGTAGCAATCTTAGTCGGGCCAAACGGTAATGTAATAGATGCCATTCAGTACCTCTGCAACACGGTTCAGAATATAGGTCAGGAAGTAGAGGAGTCAATTCCTTATACAGTTGAACTAAATGGCTATCGGATCCGCCGCCAAGAAGAATTGCGATCTATGGCAGAGTACGCAGCAGATCAAGCGCGATCGACTGGAGTAGAATTTGAACTCAAATCGCTGTCTTCGGCAGAACGCCGTCAAGTCCACAGCTTTTTGAGCGAATGTGAGGATATAGAAACTTACAGTCAAGGACAAGAACCCGATCGGCGTTTGGTAGTGCGGCTGCGCTGACGCTAAAGAAGGAAGAAGGAAGAAGGAAGAAGTTAAAAATTAACTATTCCTTTTGACCTTTGAATTCAAGAAGTAGGAAGGCAAAAGATTATGGAGACAATTTATATCCCTCATCTCCTCACAAAAACTGAGCGGAAAGAGGTCATTGATTTTGAAGAATTTATCCCCGATTTAGAAACTCTGACTCCGGTGCGGGGGCGACTGCAAGTGACTCACCAAGGGAATTATCTTGAAGTAAAGGCGAAAGCAGAAACAATTGTTACTCTCACCTGCCACAGATGCTTGAAACAATACAATCACCGTTTAGCACTCAACTCATCTGAACTAATCTGGCTAGAAGAAACAGCAAATCAGACAGATTCAAGTTCAGCAGAAATAGAAGTTGCTTTAGAAGACTTGGTGGAAAATTTGTCGCCGGGCGGCTATTTCTCTCCGGGCGATTGGGTGTACGAGCACATGTGTTTGGAACTGCCGCACAAACAGCTATGCGATGCTCAATGTCCGGGAATAAGTTTAAATGATGCAGAAGAGACAGAAAGTTCAGAAGCTGCATCGGACAGTCGCTGGGCCTCTCTGGCAGCACTTAAACGGCAATTGCCTTAGTCATTAGTCATTAGTCATTAGTCAGCAGTCAGCAGTCAGTAGCTAAGAACTAATAACTGTGGAATAAGGACTGCAAAAAAATCACATCGGCTAACATCTAATAACTAATAACTAAGGACTAATAACCAATGACTAATAACCAATGACTGATGACTAATGACTATTTTTAGCGACGAGTTTGAACTGCTGCTGCGATCGCGCTACCCCCTAATTTACATTCCCACACGGGAGGAAGAGCGCGTAGAAGTGGCGATCGCCCAATGCGCCAAAAAACAGGGTTCTCGCGCAGTCTACATCTGGGATTTTGTTGAAGGCTACCAAGGCAATCCCAACGATGCCGGTTTTGGCAAGCGCAACCCCCTGCAAGCTTTGGAATTTCTCGAAAAATTACCCGCCACCGCACCGGCAATTTTTATTCTGCGCGACTTTCAGCGGTTTTTGGAAGATGTCTCGATTTCCCGCAAGCTGCGGAATTTGGCGAGACTCCTCAAATCTGTACCCAAAAATATTGTCATCGTATCTCCTCTAATTTCGATCCCGGAAGACCTCAGCGAAGTGATGACTGTTTTGGAGTTTCCCCTGCCTGCGGCGCCGGAAATCAAAATTGAGGTAGAAAGGCTGTTAGGGGCTACCGGACAAGCCATTGAAGGGCGTTTGCTGGACGAAATGGTGCGCTGCTGTCAAGGGTTGTCGATCGAACGAATCCGCCGAGTTTTGGCAAAGGCGATCGCCACCAGAGGCGAACTCCATCCCGACGACGCGGAACTGATTTTAGAAGAAAAGCGCCAAACAATTCGCCAAACTCAAATTCTGGATTTTTACCCAGCCCGCGAAAATATCTCCGATATCGGCGGTTTGGACAATCTCAAAGAATGGCTGCTGCGGCGCGGCGGTGCTTTTTCCGATCGAGCCCGCCAATACGGTTTGCCACATCCCAGAGGTTTGTTGTTAGTCGGAATTCAAGGAACCGGAAAATCCTTAACAGCAAAGGCGATCGCCCACCACTGGCATTTGCCTTTACTACGCTTGGATGTCGGGCGCTTGTTTGCCGGATTAGTCGGAGAATCGGAATCCCGCACCAGACAAATGATTCAGCTAGCGGAAGCTTTGGCCCCCTGCGTGCTGTGGATTGACGAGATTGACAAAGCTTTTGGGGGATTGGACGGTAAAGGGGATTCCGGGACAACCAGCCGGGTGTTCGGGACATTTATTACTTGGTTAGCAGAAAAAACTTCGCCGGTGTTTGTAGTCGCAACAGCCAACAACATCCAGTCTTTGCCGCCAGAAATGCTCAGAAAAGGCAGGTTTGACGAAATATTTTTTGTGGGTTTGCCCAGCCAGGAGGAACGGCGGGCGATTTTTGAGGTACATTTGTTGCGGTTGCGATCGCACAGCATCAAAAATTACGATGTAGAGCGCTTGGCTTACGAAACTCCCGATTTTTCAGGGGCCGAAATTGAGCAAACTTTGATTGAAGCCATGCACATTGGGTTTAGCCAAAATCGAGACTTTACCACAGATGATATTTTAGAATCAGCTAGTCAGATGGTGCCTTTAGCCAGAACGGCTCAAGAACAAATTCAGTTTCTCCAAGATTGGGCCGCTGCTGGGAAAGCTCGCCTTGCTTCTAGATACGGCAGTTTGAGCCGCCGGATTCAGGGGTAAGCTTTTGAAGTCAGTAGTCAGTAGTTAGTAGCCTGTTGTCAGTTGGCAGTTACCAGATTTTACTCAACATTCAGCAGTCAACACTCAACAGTCAACCTTCTTCCCTCTTCCTTCTTCCCTCTTCCTTCTTCCCTCTTCCTTCTTCCTTCTTCCTTCTTCCTTCTTCCTTCTTCCTTCTTCCTTCATTTGCGGTTTTATGAACAGTGTATATAGCGTTTTCAAATTTTTAGTGGGTTTTCTGCTCGCGATCGTCCTGATGGCAGGTGCTAGCGTGGCCGCTGCACTTTACTTTGCCGCTAAGCTAACTACTGCGCCCGAAAAACCAGTTTTTTCTAACGACAAAACACCAGCTCAGGTTGCGGGCGCGGCACCGAAGTCAACAGCCCAGGCTAGCCCTGTTTCTACATCTAGCGATGCCCCGTCTCCCAAACCGCTGGAACCGGGAGCTTACCGCGCGATGGTGACTCAGCCGATCGGCTTAATTCTCCGGGATACTGGTAGCCGAGACTCGAACCGCATTGGCGGTGTTGGTTACAAGGAAAGAGTCGTAGTTTTGGAAGAGTCGCCCGACAAAGAGTGGCAGCGAATTCGCATTGAGGATGGCAATCGCGAAGGTTGGGTAAAAGGTGGCAATACTGAAAAAGTTGAGGAATAATAAATCGACAAAGAGGGAGATAAGGAAAGGGGGAGATGGGCAGACCAAAGGAAACCCAGTTAAATTCAACAGTTAAATTCATGCGTATATTCGTGTCCAAATCCCTGTCCAGCCCTTCTTCCTTCTTCCCTCTTCCTTCCCGTTTCCATTCTTTAGGCGTTGCTGAATCAGGGTATGAGACGAGAAAAAATGCGAGATTGGAGCCGAAAATGATTTCTGGGATTTTGATGGG
>NZ_JAUBTB010000046.1:0-60207 GCF_036704965.1 Microcoleus sp. F10-B2
TCTGCCACATCTCTTGATGTGATTATTCGCGCTTATTGTGCAACGAGTGTGTCTCATTTTTATTTGAAATAACTATATATTGCAAAAACTGGTAGTTGTTTGGTAAAAGTATTCTTTGTGCCAACTACCTAAGCAAGTTGTCATCCCATTCATGAATCGGTTTTGAGGAGTGGTGAGTGGGAAGTGGGGAAATCCTTAATTAACTGCTATTTGGGCAGAAGCTATTAGTGTTGCCGATCGCCAAAAGTACAGGAAAGCCGCACGAGGTTACATCAGCGATCGTAGAAAAATGAGCCAAAACATTGCGAATCTGATAGAAAGACACGCCCAAAACTTTCCAGACAAATGTGCGATCGCGCGTGCCTTAGCCATTCGTCCGGAAATCTTGATTTTGGACGAACCGTTCGGGACGCTTGATGCCATCACGCCAGAAGAGTTGCAAGAAGAACTGCTGCAACTTTGGCGGGAACACCGGGTTACCGTGCTGATGATTACCCGCGATATCGGTGAAGCACTATTTTTAGCCGACCGCTCAGTCATGATGACCAATGGCCCCGCTGCAGGCATTGGTGAGGTACTGGATATTCCCTTTGAACGTCCGCCCCAACGCGATCGCATTATGGAAGACCAGAAATACTACGACCTGGGGAATTACGCCCTCGACTTCCTGTTTTGCCGCTTTGCCCGTGACGAATAGGGGATTAGGGACTGGTGATTCGGGAGAGTATTTGCTTCTAACTCCTCACTCCTCACTTGTTTGCCACCCTGTTCTTACCTACATTCGGCACCCACAACTATCAAAAAGCACTCGATCGAGCGCCTCAGCTTTAGCATCAACGGGGTCAACGGGCTATGTCCCTGATTCTGTCTGCTTTGTAGCTCCCTGTGTTACCCCGTCAGCTTTAACCCTTCACTAACTATTAAAATCTTGCAACTAAACCTCGCCAAATTGTGGAGTTTTGTGTTGTGCGATGCCTTCATTCTATAATCTTTATCTCACCCAATCATGTGAGGGAATTGTCAGAGTCGGGTACTTCCCTACCAGTCTAGATAGTTTAGAGCAGGAAAAAGTCAAATGTTTGGAAGTCATCAACTACCCATGGTGGTAGATATAGCCATCACCCTTTGCGGCATTGTTGGTCTTGTGGCTGTGTTCGTGTTTTTGAACTGGTTGGCTGGCTTTAGCTTGAAAGCGCTGGCGAAAACCCGGTTTCGGGATCACTCTCCAAAAGTCACGAACCTGCAGCAAAATATCAGCGTCATCTTACTCGTGACCTGCGTCACTCTGTGTTTGGTGGTGGCAGGAGTGAATGGGACACTGATTTTTCAGGGGAAAAGTGTCTTGTCCTTTTACCTGGGTTTGCTCAGCAGCATTCCCCGCCGGGTTTGGAACCAACTAGCGATCTCCTTGTTTAAGTGCATTAGCCTACTATTGCTGGTCAAGCTCAGTCTACCTTCTCTACTACAGGTACTCGATCGGGGCAGCGTGCTGGCTCAAGGCTCGGATCAGATCACCGCCAACGACGAAAGCGTTGAGGTATTTTTCAACTCGCTCAAAAAGGTTGTATCAAATGGAACTTGGCTGCTGGCTTTGATTTTGTGCAGCGATTTTCTGAACACACCCGCTGTCGTCACCAAGTATCTCAGAGTCGGACTCAAAGCTTATCTGGCAGTTTCTCTAGGGCAGTTGCTCATCAAAGTGCTGTCTGTGCTGATCGACACGCTGGATGCTCTGAGTCTGCGTTACTCCAGCAGCGAAAATGTATTGCGTCACTATGAACGCTTTCGACACTTAATGCCAGGACTGAAGAAGGCGCTGGAATACATTTTGTATGTTGCGATCGCAACTCTAATTATTGAAGACATCGACTCCATCGCTTGGATTACGAATTATTCAGGTCAAATCATCCAGATAATTGGACTCTATTTCCTGTGCGGAGTATTTATTGAATTTACTAATATCATCTTAGAAGATTTAGTCCTCAAAACCGATCATCTTACCGATTTGCAGCGGCAGCGGCGTCTTACTATCATTCCCCTATTCAAAAGTATCTTAAAGTATCTGACTTATTTTGTCGGAGGAATTCTTGTTCTCAATTTAGTCGGCATCAATCCAGCTCCCATTCTGGCTGGAGCAGGTATAATCGGTTTAGCTGTGGGGTTTGGGGCGCAAAACTTAATCAACGATATTGTCTGCGGCTTCTTCATTTTGTTTGAAAACTACTATCTTGTAGGCGACTACATTGAGGCAGGGAAGGAAGAAGATCGGATTTTGGAGGGAGAAGTTGAAGCCATCGAACTCCGTACTACTCATGTTCGTCACCCAGACGGACAGTTACAGATTATCCGCAACGGAGAAATCGGCTCAATCGTCAATTACTCCAAGCGATACAGCTATGCCAAGGTAGATGTTCCAGCTATACCAGGTTTGGATCTAGATGCAGTGTATGCCTTAATTAATGAGGCCGGACGGCAGCTTCAGAGTGAATGCCCAGAAGTATTGGAACCCACGCGAATTGAAGGACTAGAAAATTTTGATGTTGACAATATGGTTATCCGAACCATGACTCGGGTGAAACCAGGCAAGCATCTACATATTCAACGGTTATTACGCAGCAAGCTGAAGTCTGTGTTCGATCGACAATTTGCCCAGAGATAATTAAGTAGGTCGGCATTAATATTTACTGTTAAGGCAAGGCATAGGGCAGAAGGCAGAAGGGAAGAAGATTTTAGGCTCAAAACATTCGTTGACATACCTTGTTTTTTTTGTGTATACTCACATCTTGCACCAGAGCCAGAAACTACTTTCTTGCAACTGCCCTTACCTGAAACTCCAGATTTTGCGTAGAGGAACCCGGTTTCTCAAACCTTATTGAGAAAGATGCAAGACACACACGAGCTAGCCTTTTATAACTTAATAAACCTCTTGAAAAAAATATGTGTTATCCTTAAAAGTTTGCTCTAGTTTAGCTCAAACTTTGAATTATTGGGTTGATTGGCATCTCCTTAAACTTGCCGGACCTGCTAGATTATAAAATTGGCTAAATTTTCCATATTAGCACAAAATTATTTTGCAAGAAGTCTATTATTCAATGCAGCAAAAAACTGCATCACTATCTCGTTTTCAGAAAATATGGATCGCCTCTGCCTGACTAAGTTCAGTCCTGCTGTCGCGTCTGGCTCAGTATCATCTAATTCCCGGTTCAGTCGGTCAACGATCGCTAATTTGTTCGATCGGCATTTCTATGATAAACTCGGCTCCTTGGCCCGGTGCAGAGACGCAGCTAAGTTGGCCACCGTGTTCTCGGACAACTTTGTAGGAAATTGACAGGCCCAAACCAGTGCCTTTGCCGGCAGGTTTGGTGGTAAAAAAAGCCTCGAATAACTGCTGGCAAACTTCTTCTGGCATACCCGGGCCGTTGTCAGAAATCCGAATTACAGCATTGGAGTTTTCGACTTCTGTCCTAATTTTAATCTTGCTGCGGTTAGCTTTGACTTGGTCAACTGAACGCTCTTCGTTGTATTCCTCGATCGCGTCGATCGCATTTCCGATCAAATTCATAAATACCTGATTGATTTTCCCGGCATAACACTCAACCAAAGGCAAATTGCCATAGTCTTTAATTACCGAAATTTCGGGATAGTTACCTCTGGCTTTCAGGCGGCTTTGCAGAATCAGCAACGTTCCTTCAATCCCTTCGTGCAGATTAACCTTGCTCATTTGAGAATCATCTTTGCGGGAGAAATTTCTCAGCGATCGCACTATTTCCCGAATGCGATCGGCCCCAACCTGCATCGAAGACATTGCTTTCGGCAAATCTTCTAGCAGAAACTCTAATTCAATATCCTTAATTTTATTTTGAATTGCTGCCGGCGGCTGCGGGCAGTGCTTCTGGTACATATCGAGCAACTTCAGCAAATCTTCGGTGTAGTGGCCGACGTGAACGAGATTGCCGCAGACGCTGCTAACGGGATTGTTAATTTCGTGAGCGACACCGGCTATCATTTGACCCAGAGTAGACATTTTCTCAGTGTGAATCAATTGAGCTTGAGTTTGCTGCAATTCGTGCAAAGTATTTTCGAGTTGAAGTTTTTGCTGGGTTAACTCTGTTTGCGATCGCAGCAAAGCTTCTTCACTGCGTTTCTGCTCGGAAATATCAGTAATTAACCCTTCCAAAGCTATCAATTCTCCCGAGTCTGAAAACACTCCCAAACCTTGCTCCCAAACCCATTTTAATTCGCCATTTTTAGAAGTTATTCGGTAATTGAGCTGATAGGGTCGATTTTCTTGCAAGGCAACTTGCACGGCATTCCACAAATTATCGCGATCGTCCGGGTGAGTCAATTCCGAGAGAGAAACTTGCCGAGTGCCGATAAATTCTTCAGGAGAATAGCCGGATAACTGATAGCAACCTTCGCTGACAAACTCCATACTGCGATCGGGATCGTTGCGAAAACGGTAGGCCATCCCCGGCAAATTGCTCATCAGCGTCGCCAAAGCCCGCTGGCTTTCCCGTAGGGCTTCTTCCGCCTGTTTGCGATCGGTAATATCCGTCATCACCGCCAGCATACAGAGTTCGCCGTCCAAATTAATCAATTCCGCTGACAGCAAACAAACCACCACCGATCCCGACTTCATCCGAAACTCGCATTCCTGATTGCGAACAACACCTTGTTGGTGCAACCTTTGCCTAAAATTAAGTCTGTCTTGAAGGCTTACCCAAATATTTAACCCCGGTACTGTATTGCAGGTCGTTTCTTCTAAAGCGTAACCAGTCATCGACAAAAAACTATCATTAACTTCAATAAAACGACCCTCAGCAAAAGTAGTAATAATCATCGGATCTGGACTCGATCGAAAAGCTTTAGAAAACTTTTCTTCCGACAATCTCAACTTTTTAATAGCCTCTTCCAACTGACTTGTCCGCTTTTTAACCCGGCATTCCAATATCTCGTTAGCCTGTTTCAGGGCCTCCTCAGCCTGCACCCGATAAGTGATATCGCGCACCACGGCTTGCAGCCCCATTTTGCCACCGATATCCATAGAAGTTAGCAGCACTTCCGCCGGAAACTCAGAACCGTCCAAACGGCAGTGCCGCCAGTCAAAACGGCAATTCCCCATTTCTACAGCCGTATTAATTCGGTCTTGATAAAGACTTATAGAATCTTGTCCTTCCGGTTGCAACGGCGGGCTAAATTCCGAAGGATGCTTGCCGCAAAACTCCAATTCAGTGCTGCATCCAAATAACTTTAAAGTAGCCGGATTGCAATCCAAAAAACCCTCTTCGTCTAGCAGCATTACCGCATCAACCGTCGATTCGTACAAAGTGCGAAACTTTTTTTCCGACGCTTGCAAAGAAGCAATCAACTGCATCTTTTCCTCAGCCGCCCGCTTTGGCTCGGTAATATCCTGCATTACTTGAGAAAACCCCTGCAACTCTCCCCTTTCATCGCGCAAAGGAGTAACAATAATATTCGCCCAAAATCGCGACCCATCTTTGCGAAACCGCCAGCCTTCATTTTCGTAGCGACCTTCTGCCAGCGCCCTGGTTAATTTTTCTTGGGGTTTGCCGATTTCAATATCTTCTTTTGTGAAAAAGCACTCCGAATTCTTGCCGACTATTTCATGAGCTTTGTATCCAAAAATGCGTTCCGCACCAGAATTCCAGCTAGCTACATACCCGTCAGTATCTAACATAAATATAGCGTAATCCTTAACACCTTCAATTATTAAGCGCAGGCGTTCTTCACTTTCTCGAAGTCCCGATTCTGCTTGCTTGCGCTGGGTGATATCTTCTACAAAACCTTCGTAGTAGAGCAATTTACCCGCTTCATCGCAGACAGCCCGCGCATTTTCAGCGATCCAAATTATTGTGCCGTCTCGGCGATAAATCTCCGACTCAAAATCAGATACCACGCCATGTTCTTGCAAAGCAGAAATAAACTGATCGCGCCGCTCCGGATTGACATAAAGCTGGTCGCTGATATCAGTCAGACAGCTCATCAATTCTGCTGCTGAATTATATCCGTAGATGCGAGCCAAAGCTGGGTTAGCGCTGATGTAGCGACCGGATTGGGTTGTTTGAAAAATACCCGATACAGCATTTTCAAACATACTGTAATATTTTGCTTCCATTTGGTGCAGTGCCTCCGCGACATTCAGGCATTCTATCGATTTATTTTCTAATTTTTGATTTCCCACTTTTGAATACCCTGCTCTTGGATTTGAGTTGAATATTTTTGGTCTACCGCCTGTTAAATTTGAGCCGTTAATCAGGCAGAAAGATGCTGTGGCACAGCCGGATACGAATGTGTTTATTCATCTGTCATACAGAGCTGTTAGTTGTTAGTTGCTGCTGATGGAAGTTTAGTTTATCCGCTCTGTCTTGATTTGAGACTTGACTGGCTGTCACGATCGCATTGGCAAATCGATCGGCCTGCTGTGCAGGTATCCGAGCCAAATCCGCTCGTTGAAATCTCCCTGAATATATTAGCAGTTGAATACCCTGAAATAAGTTAGCGGCAAGGCTGTTGTTACTATAATAAAAGGCTGCGACTTCTACAACCGCAAGAGTCTATTTTTAGGCTGTGAGTGAGAGTTCGATCGGCTCTTACCCGAGGCAACTAACCCGCCTGCACGAGCTAAAGGCTCGCTGTCCGTGCTGTCAGTCGATTTGAGATTTGAGATTTGAGATTAAAGAATTGACTCCACAGATGAATCTGGGGCTCCCTAATTTCTAAAATTTTTTGCTCTCCACAACTTTTGTCGGAAACTTTTATCGGTCTTTGGGTGCTCAGAGTTACTGTTAAGTATTCTTGCTGATAGATAATACAGCAGACTTCTGGCAGTTGTACGATCGGGGGTTTCTCTGTAAAGTTGGCATAACAAGAGGGTAATTGTTGTATCAAAAAATTCATATTCGGCGACTGCGGGCGGAAAAATTCTGTAGCGGTGCTGGCATTTGGGCAAAAATCTGCGCCCGATCGCGCAAAATGTGGTCGGCAAGTCTGGTAAAATCCCGATCGATTCTCGGTTTGGCCGCCAAGCTCGATCGGGCTAAATTTGACTAGAACTAATAAATGAAAGATTCTCCTCTACTAGCAACGCCAGAGTTTTCCCCTGCTTCAATCCAGACGGCCGATTCTTTTGTATGGCCAGCCCTCCTGCAACAACTATTAGACAGACAATCTCTCTCACACGCCCAAGCAGCCGACTTGATGCAGGGATGGCTAGCAGAAGCTATTCCCCCCGTCCTCTCAGGAGCAATTTTAGCGGCCATCCAAGCCAAAGGCATCTCTGCCCAAGAATTGGCAGGAATGGCTCAGGTATTGCATTCTCAGTCGCTTGCAGGCGAATCCGAGAGCGTTTTCAATTCCCAATCTCCAATCTCCAATCTCCAATTAATTGATACTTGCGGCACCGGCGGTGACGGCGCTTCCACGTTTAACATTTCCACTGCTGTAGCTTTTGTGGCCGCCGCCGGCAAAGTTCGAGTCGCGAAACACGGAAATCGCTCCGCATCGAGCAAAGTTGGTTCTGCTGACGTGTTGGAAGCACTGGGAGTCAACCTCAACGCCGATGCCGCGAAGGTGAGATCTGCGGTAGACGCAGTAGGGATCACCTTTTTATTTGCGCCTGGGTGGCATCCAGCACTTAAGGCTGTAGCGTCGCTCCGGCGCACTTTGAAGGTACGGACTGTTTTTAACCTTTTAGGGCCCCTTGTCAATCCTATGCGCCCTACAGGGCAGGTAATTGGGGTGTTCGATCCCAGTCTGGTATCAACTATTGCTCAAGCTTTGGGCGAGTTGGGGACTGAGTTAGCTGTAGTCGTTCACGGCAGAGAAAAATTGGACGAGGCGGGTTTGGGGGATGTGACTGATTTGGCGGTTTTGTCGGATGGCAAAGTGGAACTCACTACTTTAGACCCCCAAAAGGTAGGATTGACACCAAGTGCGATCGGCTTGTTAAAAGGCGGAAATGTTGAGGAAAACGCCGAGATTTTGCGGAACGTTTTGCAAGGCAAAGGTACGCCCGCACAAATGGATGTTGTAGCTTTGAATGCGTCTTTGGCTTTTCAGGTGGGAGGTGCAATTCCTATGGGTTCTCACGCAGCAGGAGTTTCTCTGGCTAAGGACATTTTATTGAGCGGCGAATCTTGGGTGAAGTTGCAGCAGTTGATTGAGTTTTTGAAATGAAGGAAGTTCGGCAACGAGCAATGTACGGGATGTAACGGATGTAACGGATGGAAGAAGGATGAAGGAAAAAGGAAGAAGGAAGAAGGAAGAAGGAATTTTTTGTTTTAACTAACCAACAAGAAAAATTATTGAATTTTCAATTTTTCTTTACTTCTTCCCTCGGACTTATTCGTTTTTTTTAAGAGCGCGATCGAAATTCAATGACATCTTGCTTGATAGTCACATCTTTATTACCAAAAAAGTCGTGACCCAAAAGTCCGATATCTAGGGATGGCGAGATGGCAACAACTACATTTTGAACCGCCAGACCCCCAGCTTCAATAGAAGTCAGGCGACCGAGGGGAAAAGTAGCCACTCCGTTGGGAGTTTGTGCTTGCACTGTTCCCTGAAGAACAACGCCCAAGGCTTTAGCCATTGCTGGTGTAATTACTGTGCCGCTAGCTCCAGAATCTACCATCATCTCGAACTTTTGTTTGCCGTTGAACGTGACTTCTATGACGGGGATATTAGCCTCTCGGCGTTTAATTTTTGCCTGAAATACTCCAGACTTCGCCGCGGGCGAAGTAGGGGGATTAAATGGTTCGGGGAGAAAACCGCAGACTGATTGGCTGAGGTTGACGGTTCTGCCTGACGAGCTCCGCATGAAGCATCCCTCACTTTCTTGAGCCGCAGCTCGCGAGGAGTTGGCAACAGTCCCTACTAAAATTGAACCGCTCAGAGAAATAATAGTTGTTACAACCAGTAACGGTTGGCGCAATTTTTGAGCGTTCAGTAGATGTTTGTATAAGTTTGAGACTAAAGGCAATGGAGATTTGCTAGCCATAGTTTGGTTAAACGCTGTAGCTCGATCGTAACAGCGGCAACTGCCTTTTGGTATAGATATAGAATTTCCGCCCGCCTCCTAAGCTACTGGCAGATAAATTGCTGGCGCGGGGGGAGATGGAGAATTTGCACTTGTTGCTGCTTTTTGATTGCGTGTGACCTAAGTGCCTTGCTTTGCCGAACTCTTGCACAAATTAAAATAATATCTGTATATTGCCGACTAGCGTCAAATCCCTGGCAGTGGTAAGAATTAAACCAAACGAAAGTAATTAAGGATGCCATGTCACTTTCAACTGCACAACCCGCTCTCCTAGTCCTGGCTGACGGTACTGCTTACCGCGGCTGGTCGTTTGGCGCTGACGCCACGGTCGTTGGCGAGGTAGTATTTAATACGGGAATGACGGGCTATCAAGAAGTATTGACCGATCCCAGCTATTGCGGTCAAATTGTAACTTTTACTTATCCAGAATTGGGCAATACCGGGGTAAATCTCGAAGACGAAGAATCCTCGCGCCCGCAAATTCGGGGTGCGATCGCCCGCAACGTATGCAGCCGCCCCAGCAACTGGCGCTGCTCGCAATCTCTGCAAGAGTACCTGAAACAGTACGATATCCCCGGAATTTACGGGATCGACACCCGCGCCCTGACTCGCAAAATTCGCACGGTGGGAGCGATCAACGGTGGCATTTCGACCGCGATTCTCGATCGGGCCGAGCTTTTGGAGCTAGTGGAAGATGCCCCCAGCATGGACGGGCTGAATCTGGTTCGGGAAGTCACCACTCGCGAGGTTTACGAGTGGTCTGAAGCCACGGACTCGGTTTGGGAGTTCAGTCCTAAAGTCAAACCTGCTAACGGCCAAATGTGGACGGTGGTAGCGCTAGACTTTGGGATCAAGCGCAACATCCTGCGGCGTTTGGCGAGTTACGGGTGTCGGGTCATCGTTGTCCCCGCTGACACGTCGCCCGAGGAAATCCTCAAATACAACCCGGACGGCATTTTTCTGTCCAACGGCCCCGGAGATCCGGCGGCGGTAACGGAAGGGATCGCTACTGCGAAAGCTTTGTTAAAGTCGGACAAACCCGTATTCGGTATCTGCATGGGACACCAGATTTTGGGACTTTCCTTGGGTGCAGAAACTTTTAAACTCAAGTTCGGCCATCGGGGATTGAATCATCCAGCGGGTTTAACTCAGCAAGTAGAAATTACCAGCCAAAATCACGGTTTTGCGATCGACCCGGATTCCCTAGTCCCCGAAGTAGAAATTACTCATCTCAACTTGAACGATCGCACCGTAGCCGGATTGAAGCACAAAACCCTGCCGCTGTTCTCAGTCCAGTACCACCCGGAAGCCAGTCCCGGCCCGCACGACGCCGACTATTTATTCGATCGATTCGTGCAGTCAATGCGAGACAATCAGAAAGCAGCCAGCAGTAAATAGTCAGCAGCCAGCAGTAAGTAGTCAGCAGTAAGTAGTCAGCAGTCAGCAGTCAGCAGTCAGCAGTCCGCTAATGACTGCTGCCTGAAAAAAAACTAAAAACCGCTGACTAAAAAAACTGTAGACAAAAGACCAAAAAACTCCTATAATGAAGCCTCGACTTTAAGCCATATCTAGCTAGGAGGGTGTCATTCCTGAGTCATTGACCCTGACCGTTAGCCTCAGAGGCACTCGCGAAGTCAAGAATAACTATCAGTTATTTCGCCTGACTGGCCTGCTGGACGCTTTTTCTGAGGCAACTTTTCGGAAGGTACTGAGCAAATGTATTGACGAGGGCCCAAAACACGTAGTTTTGGACTTGTCTCAGATAGATTTTGTGGACAGTTCAGGCTTGGGTGCACTTGTGCAACTTGTCAAGAAAGCCCAAACCTTGGAGGGGACATTGCAAATTGTCTCAAATCCTCGCGTAACTCAGACTGTTAAACTGGTTCGCTTAGAGAAATTTTTGTCTTTGCAGCCTTCGGTTGATGAGGCGGTAAAAAACGTCAAGGATGCTTGACGAAAAGTGGATTTAATTAGCTATCCGGTTATCAACGCTGGATAGCAAATTTTTATGGTTGTGCTGGTATAACAATACCGATTTTCCCAGAAGCTGGGACACGCACAAACCGCTATTTCCCTCGATGCTTTGATATCCGGTGGATAGCCAGTAAAAAATGTGTGGCAAACACGCGGAAAAATGCTATAAGAAGTAGGGAACCAGCACGTAGCGATCGCGTTAACAAAGCCGTGCAGTCGCTATAATTGCTGAAGTGACGAAAGACGAAACAAGTAAGTGACTAGAAAAACCAAGCTGTGCGGAAGTTTTATTTAAAAAAGTATGTCGCCGATCGCAGATGACGGGCTCAAACTGAGTCTGACTGATATCAGTTTAAATCGACAGCATCCTGCGAGGGCTACACCAGCAGATATAGAAAGGATTTCGCCCGCAGCGTGGGCATATTTGGGAGATGCAGTGTACGAACTCTACGTTCGGAGTTCGTACTTAGTGCCGCCCAAAAGATTGCAAGCTTATCACGAATTGGTGGTGGGGCAAGTACGAGCCGAAACTCAAGCGCGTCACTTGCGATCGATATCTCCTTACTTGAACAGTATAGAATTAGCAATTGTCAAGCGCGGCCGCAATGCCGCATCGGGCCGTTCTAAGCGAGCAGATCCAGAAATATACCAACAAGCCAGCAGCTTAGAAACGTTGGTCGGATATTTGTACCTCACAGATCCCGAAAGATTGACCGAACTTTTGGCACTTTTAGAACTTGAGACTTAAAGGATGTTGTAGCAGTTAAGAGTTGGGAATGGGGAGGATTAATTAACCATCCTGGCACGGCGGGTAACATAAAACAGCAAAAATCTCGATCGGGAAAACAGGATTTATCAGCCATTAATTAGCAACTCGATCACAGTAAAATCCTTGCTTCCTATCCAGCCAATATACAATCTCCAAGCCTCAAGATTCATCCGTTAATTCTTCAATAATTCAATCAATGCTTCCTCTCCAGCCAATCTAAAATCTCACATCCCCAAGATTGCTCCGTCAATTCTTCAATCAAAAATCGAAAATCGAAAATCGAAAATCGAAAATCGAAAATCGTTTTGACTGCCACAAGAAACCCATGAGAAAATTTACCAAACCAAACTCCTCGCGATCGCATTCCGACAGCAAGCCCTTCAAAAGCGAAGGCCGCCGTCAGGACTCAGAACCATCGTCTCCCCGTTTTGAACGCAAGCCCCGTCCCGACACTGGCGGAATAGACGCGCCTCAAAAAAGATCGACCTTCTCCCCCCAATCCCGAGAAATGCCCGTGCGAGCAATTTTCAAACGGAGAGTCGATTCCGACAGCCAACCGTCCCTTCGCAGGAATAATCCTTTCCAAGACAGAGACAGTAGCCCGCAGGAATCCCGGGGCAATTATTACCAAGACAGAGACAGAGACAGCAGCCCCCAGCCGGTCCGCAACAATTTCACAGACAGAGACAGAGACAGAGACAGCAGCCCCCAGCCGGCCCGCAACAATTTCAGAAACAGAGACAGAGACAGAGACAGCAGCCCCCAGCCGGCCCGCAACAATTTCAGAGACAGAGACAGAGACAGAGACAGCAGCCCCCAGCAATCGCGGGGCAATTATTACAAAGATAGAGACAAAGACAGTAGCCCGCAGGAATTCCGGGGCCACCATTTCAGAGACAGAGACAAAGAGAGAGACACTCGCCCTGTTGACAGTGCCTCGAATACAGTCGTGCAACCAGACACAGACACAGACATGATTTACGGCCGCCATGCGGTGCAAGCAGCTTTAGAAACAAACCAAGTGCTCAACCGGATCTGGGTTGTCCCGCACCTGCGCTACGATCCCCGCTTTCACAGCTTGCTAACCGAAGCCAAGGCCAACGGCAGCATCATTGACGAAGTTGACGATTTGCGCCTCGACTACATCACGCGCAAAGCAAACCACCAAGGCGTAGCAGCTCAAGTATCAGCTTACGAATACCTGGATTTGAGCGAACTGATCGCGAAGGCTAAGTCTGCTTGCGAAGATCCAGTAATTGTGGTAGCAGAAGGACTCAACGACCCCCACAATCTAGGGGCGATTATTCGCACCGCAGAAGCATTGGGATCTCAGGGCATGGTGATTCCGCAGCGGCGGGCTGTTGGGATTACCTCGGCAGTGAGAAAAGTGGCAGCAGGAGCATTGGAAAGCCTGCCAGTGGCAAGGGTTGTCAATCTTAACCGGGCGCTGGAAGAATTGAAAGAGGCTGGATTCTGGATTTATGGCACTGCAGCAGGCGTCGGTCAATCGGTAGAGACAGTCAAGTTCTCAGGACCCACTGTTTTAGTGGTGGGTGGTGAAGCTGACGGTTTGAGCCTTTTGATACAGCGCGGTTGTGACGGATTAGTTTCAATTCCTTTAAGGGGCCATACTCCTAGCCTTAATGTCTCCGTAGCCACGGGGATGGCTCTATACGAAATTTACCGCCAGCGCGGGCCCAAAAAGTTTCACGTACACGGATCGTAAGGGTAATTAGCCCCACCTCCTAAAGCCGGGGGTTTCTTGCCCCCCAAGCTTCCCATCTTCGGTGATTGAAAAAAAGAATGCAACACAGTATAACAAAGTGTGCATAACCAAGGTCTCGGCCTTGCCTGCACCACTCTGAAAAAACCGTAAAATACATTACAAAATCACATGAAAGAACTCTTGATTAGCTTGCTCAACTTCTTCGGATTGGCTTGGTGGGTTGAAGTTAAAACTTCAGCGCCGCGGTGCATTTACTATTTTGGCCCGTTCTTGACTTCTCAAGAGGCCGAAGGTGCAAAAGCAGGATATGTAGAAGACATAGAAAATGAAGGTGCAGAAGGTATTAGTGTTTCGATTCACCGCTGCAAACCTATTACTTTAACGGTGGCAGATGATTTGGGAAAGCTTGGTGAGGGAGGGCTGTTCCCTGTTTTGAGCGGTCAGTAGAAGCAGAGGGAATTTTGAGTTGGGAGTTTTGAGTTTTGGGTGGTAAATCCAAAACTCTTGACTGTTGGGCATAAATTGCTTCTGACAAACTAAAAACTCAACACTCGCAATTGTCAACTGCTTCGGGGAAACATTCAATCCAGCGATCGATGTCTGCGAGTACCCGATCGGGAATTTCCCAAGGGAACAAGTGGGCTGTATTTGGATAGCACTGCCACTGACATTCGTGGAGGTGGCGGGCTGTTTCTAAACTGGATGCCGAGGTGATGTGCCGATCGGCCTCTCCGGCGAGCACCAAGCAGGGACATTGAATGTCGCCGAGGTGCAGTAACTGATCGTATCCGGCCCTCAGAGCGGTATTTAAAGCCTTGGTGGCCGTGTTGGAAGTTTTGAGGTAGGCGGGGGTACCTGCCTGTGCTAAGTAGCGGTAAGGGGTGGCGTTATGCTGCTGTATCAAGTAGCGAAAGAGCGATCGCCTGCCAAAAGTATCGATATTCCACTGCCAACCGGGTATCGCCCAATTGATAATTCCGGCTAAACCTGTGTAAAGGTTATCTTGCCAAGAGATGGGAGGGTGACTTCCTCGCGGTTTGGCGGCGGACGCGAGTAAAATCAAACCGGTGACTCGCCCTGGATATTTCATGGCTAATTCCAGGGCTAAAATCCCTCCCAAAGACCATCCGAGCACCAAACACCGATCGACTCCCAATCTGTCTAACAGTGCCTCTAAATCGAGGAGGTGGTCGGTCATTTCAAAGAAAGTTGAAGTGCGGCTGTTGCCGTATCCGCGCAAGTCGGGGGCGATCGTCTGGAACCGCTTTGATAAGTGTTCTGTGAAGACGGACATACAATCGCCGGAACCTGGATGACCGTGCAAGCAGAGAATCGGAAACCCTTCGCCTTTGACGGAAACGCTTAGTTTTTGATGCGCCATTTTTTAACTGTTTGGGGGGTGCGTCGTCCCCCGCTATAAATTGTGTGTTCCAAGCGTTAAAAGCTGGGATTATTACTAATGTAATCGGCAATTTTAGAAATAGACTGGCGCATTTGCAGATCGCTGCTGCGGGTGTCAATCACAGTCATCACATAGGCTTCGCCATCAATGCTCATCGCTAAAGTTGTGCCCAGAACCAGGGAATTTTGGCCTGTTTTTTCGCCCAACCACTGAGCTTTAGTTCCTTCCAAGGCGGCAAATCCCAGAGCGCGATCGTACTGGCGGTTGAGAGTTTCTATTAATAGTTTAGCACCGGGTGTTTCGCCGTTGTAAATTTGCACCATCATTTCGGTGAGTTCGTTAGCAGTCACGCGGTTGCGACCCGAACCGGGGTTGGAGGGCATAATCTTTTCCCCCATTAATTTGAAATTGACGCGGGTGACTTCATAGCCGCGATTATCTAAAAATTGATTGATGTAATCCGAACCCAAATAATCGATTAGTTGATTGGTGGCAATATTGCTACTGCGATCGATCATTTCTTCTAACAGTAGCTGTAGCGGGTAATTGCGATTGGAGGTAATCTTTGCCGATGCGTCTTCGGTAAAATTACCGCGACTGACGAATACTTCCTGGTTTAGACTAATTTTTTCTTTTTCGACTTTTTGCATCAGGGCAACAGCAATCGGCAATTTAATTAAGCTGGCCGGACTGACAGGAGGCACATCACCCCGGAGGTTTACGCATTCTCTAGAAAGGTTGCAAACACCGATCGAAGCTTTCTCAGACAAGCCGCTTTCCCGGGCAACCGCAGCCAAAAAATCAGATTTTGCTTGCTGCAGTTGAAAGGTTGCTGCTGTTAAATTTTCCCGGTATTCTTGAGTTTTTGAGGCCGTGAGGGAAGCTAAAAATGAATATTGAGGGACTTCCTGCAAGTTGTTGAGGGCCTGGTTCCACAAAAATTGAGTTTGCTGTGAAGATTCGATCGACTTATTTTGCTGCCGTTTAGTTTCTACGGCTCGGTTGGCTAAACGGACTGCTTGCTGTAAGTTATCGTTAGCCCTCTGTTCTACTAATATTTGAGCTTCCACCGCTTGCAACTGCTGTAGCAGTTGTTCTTGAGGATTGGCGGCGAGGGGAACTAAGCGCGAGAGCAGGGTTGGTTCTGGCGAGGGAGAGGAGGGTTGTTCTAATTCGGCGATCAGCCGATCGCGAATTTTGTAGAGTTCGTCTAGGGAACGCGGGTTTGATGATTGAGAGAATGAACTTGCGATGGTTAACATCTGAACCAGTCCAATGCCGAATACTACTGCCGCCATCTTGTTGGCGATCGACAAAAAACGCTTGAACTCTCGCATATTCAACATCCTCAACACAACCAAATTCAATATAAGCAGCTATTGTTACAGGAGTCAAACGATTTTAGATTTTAGATTTTAGATTTTAGATTACAGAACAAATCTACAATCTACAATGTGAAATCGGAAAGTTAGATCGCGGCAAAATAACCAAAATAAAGGGAGCGATCGCGTGAAGGCAATCAACCCCCTCTAAATATTGCAAACTATCTACTTTTTGCGCCGCCGCCGCCAGTCAGCACCCAACCGCTTGAGGTAATCCCAGCCGCGTTGGGGCCAGACATGAGCGCTATCGGTCTTTTCGGCAATCCAGCGAGCTACTTTGGGGCCTGTCCAGTCTCCGCCGTCGGGGGCAGAGCCTTGCAGCGCTTGTCGCAGTTCTTCTTGCTGTTCTGGATTCAGCAAGGATTTTGCAGGAGGGGGCTGACGGTCTCCGCTGCGGTTTCTCACAGAGTCTGGCCCTTCTCGGTTGTAGCGCTGGACAATTTCTTTGGCGTAGTCGTAGTTGAGGCCTACGACTTGGGCTGCTTGTTTGATCGTCCAATTTCGGGAAACTAACAGCAGCAAGTGCCAGCGGCGCGACTCTGTGGTGTTTTGTGCCTGCCGGTAGCGAATTTTGAGTTCCTCTGCCGTCAGGTGGGATTCTAAGTGAGCTTTAGGTGGCATTCCTCCAACGGGGCATCGGGAACTTCTTACCATATATCTTTGGTTTTGGGGATAATTCCGGATGAAATTTTGAGGCTGGGGATCGTTGGGGCAAATGCGTAGCTTTTTTGGTCGCAGATGCACGGAGTTGAAGAAGGGCTGCTGTTTTTTTGCATGTGTGGAACAAGAGGCGTCCGCGTGGCTGTGAGCGTTCCGATCCGTCGCAACTCCGACAAGCTGCGATCGTCCCGGCAGCTAAACCTCTGACCAATAGGCTACAGTAAGCGCGATGCTCTTTTGTTCCGATCGATGAACGGGCGATCGACCTTTTTTGTGAACTGCAAATTTCTCACAGGCTTTTTGGCTCGTCCCCCAATCAACGCCGATGGGAGAATGTCGATCGCTATTTTCTCCGATCGCGCCGCAGCCATTTATTCAATCGGATAACTGATAACTTTCAGTAATTTTTGACTAAAATAGTGTTCTTCATAATCTAGCCATAATTTTTTTTGAATTTGCAGCCAGAAGCTAATACCTTCTTAGGATCGCGAATTAAATAATTTACACTCTTGAAAGTGGGGTGGGATCTCGTAGCCCGCCCTTTCTGGACGGGCGGGATGGGCCCATCCCACAAGAACATCACGCATTGTAAGTTATTTAATTCTCATTCCTTATTCATAATTCTCTATTTCTTCTTCTGTTGGTTCTGGGGTGTTAGGCGGGTAATCCCAGTTAAAACCTGCTAGATATGCTTCTGAATATGCTTGAAAACGATCGAATATCGAGAAAATGGTAATTTTTACCGTTCAAAAATACCAATAAAATCTGGACATATTACTCATATATATAGCCAAAAATATCGGTAATTACTTTAAGGTTGCGGTGATTTTTTTCTCAATTTTTATTTCGCTCAGTAAACTTATGCTTTACACCATTTATATTTAAGCTTAAAAATCAATTGTTTTTAACAAAGATATGTCTGGCAAATGTTTGAATTGTGCCGCTTTGATTGGAAAATTTTAGTGGGAAACAAGTAGTATTTTTTACTATAAACAATCGACGGTTTGCGAGTTTTTATTGAAGGATTTGATCGATATTTGTTACCTCAGTCCCTGGACATTGCCGAGGTTATATAAAATCCGGTTAGATCCCAATAATACCGAGAGTGCGTGCGAGAAGCTCGCGAGATAAACCTGAGCGCTGCTTACATCCGAAGAAGATAGAACTCGCGAGCTTGCACTCCTATCGCTGCACTCGAAAGATTATGATTCCGATGCAAGCAAAAGCGATATTAATCGTTGCAGAGTTAGGGCATAGTTCTCTTTTTTAAAGAGTAGGTGAAAAAGTCGATCGCTATTTTGTGTCCGGTGGGATTTTGGGAATTTAATCTATTGTATATAAAATGACCGATCGCGCGTTAGCTGAGCCCTCTTCGAGGCTCGAACTTTCGCCACAAAAATAGCAGACTTTGCCTTCGGGCTGTAAGCAGGTACAATTGCCAGCTATATTAACTGTATTGTCTCAAAGTAGAAATAATAAAGGTAAGAGCATGGCATCCATCCGCGAGTTGCACCGACAACTGGTCAATAAAGAACGCTCTGCTGTGGAAATTACTCAAGAAGCATTAGACCGAATTACCCAGCTAGAGCCGAAGTTGAAAAGCTTTCTGTGCGTGACGGCAGACAGAGCATTGGCGCAGGCCCATAGAGTGGATGCTCAAATCGCAGCCGGAGAGCAAATTGGCCTGTTGGCCGGCATCCCGATCGCCGTTAAAGACAATATGTGCACCGAGGGCATTCCCACAACCTGTGCATCTCGGATTTTGGAGAATTTTGTGCCTCCCTACGATGCAACAGTCGTCTCGAAACTCCAAGCAGCCGGTGCGGTGATTGTGGGTAAGGCGAATATGGACGAGTTTGCAATGGGGAGCTCGACAGAAACTTCTGCTTATCAAGTTACCGCGAATCCTTGGGACTTGGAGCGCGTGCCCGGAGGGTCTTCTGGCGGTTCTGCCGCAGCGGTAGCCGCTGGAGAATGCGTCGTGAGTTTGGGTTCGGATACTGGGGGATCGATCCGCCAACCTGCTTCTTTTTGCGGTTTGGTGGGCCTGAAACCCACTTACGGGTTAGTTTCTCGCTACGGTTTGGTGGCCTATGCTTCTTCTCTCGATCAAATCGGGCCCTTTGGCCGGAGTGTTGAGGATACGGCGATTTTGTTGGGGGCCGTCGCCGGTTACGACAAGAGAGATTCTACGAGTCTGAATGTTCCAATTCCTGACTACGCCCAAGCTTTGAGACCCAGTTTGCGACCTAAGGGTCAGATTAGAATTGGTGTAATTAAAGAAACTTTTGGTGTAGGGTTGGACTCGGGGGTTAAAGAAGCCGTTACTAAGGCGATCGAACAATTTCAACAATTGGGCGCAGAAATTCAAGTCATTTCTTGTCCCCGGTTCCGCTACGGTTTGCCCACTTACTACATTATTGCTCCCTCAGAAGCTTCGGCGAATTTGGCGCGATATGATGGAGTCAAGTACGGTTTCCGCTCTCCAGACCCCGATAATCTTTTGGATATGTATGCCAAAACTCGGTCTCAAGGGTTCGGCGCGGAAGTTAAACGCCGGATTGCGATCGGCACTTACGTATTGTCGGCGGGATATTACGATGCCTATTATCTAAAAGCTCAAAAAGTTCGGACTTTGATTAAAGAAGACTTTGAAAAAGCTTTTTCTCAAGTTGATGTTTTAGTCTGTCCCACTGCCCCTACTACCGCATTTAAAGCAGGCGAAAAATTTAACGATCCCCTGAGTATGTATTTGTCAGATTTGATGACTATTCCGGTGAATCTTGCTGGTTTGCCAGCTTTGAGTTTGCCTTGCGGATTTGATGATAAAGGAATGCCGGTGGGCATACAACTGATTGGCAATCTTTTGCAAGAATCTCGCCTGTTTCAAGTGGCTCACGCTTACGAACAGTCTACGAATTGGCACTTGCACCACCCGGAATTGGATTAATTTTTGAAAATCGGCGGAATACGGCGGCGGAAGTTAGTAATCGATCTTGGCTAATTGTCTGAATTAATCATTGGCCATTAGCTTTTGACCGATCTCTAATTTCCCGCGTGCTCTATCTATGAACAAGTTGCTAGTATTCCTTTGGTCTAAATCGGTTATAGCTTTTGGGATAGTTTTGGCGGTCGCTTATTCCGCTGCTTGTGTATTCCTCTTTGTAGCCCAAGGTAAGTTTATCTTTTTTCCCGCGCGGGCGATCGAAACTACGCCAGATGATTTTCAGTTGAAATATCAAGATGTTTGGCTGCCAATTCCAACTAAAACAGGCGCGGTGGAAAGCGTTCACGGGTGGTGGATTCCTGCCTCGGAAAATCCCCCCAGCCCCCCCTTAGCAAGGGGGGGAGCGAGAAAGGGAGAGGCTGTTCCCTCTGTTAACACCGCAGACTCGGATACCCCCCCCAGCCCCCCCTTGCCAAGGGGGGGAGCTAGAGGAGTCGGAACGTCCCCGCAAAGTGAGAGACGGGCAGTCGCTCCGGTTCCCCCCCTTAATAAGGGGGGGTTGGGGAGGGTAGTTTTGTACCTGCACGGCAATGCTTCAAATGTGGGATCAAATGTCGAACACGCTCATCGATTTCATGGGTTAGGTTTGTCGGTATTTACGATCGATTATCGCGGTTATGGAAAAAGCCAGGGCGATTTTCCCAGTGAATCTCAGGTTTATGAGGATGCTCAATTTGCTTGGGATTATTTGGTGAAACAGCGGGGGATTAACCCGAATCAAATTTATCTCTACGGTCATTCTTTGGGAGGGGCGATCGCGATCGATCTGGCAGTGCGCCACCCGGAGGCGGCGGGGTTAATTGTAGAAGGCTCTTTTACTTCGACGCGGGCGATGGTGGATTTCCAAAAAGGCTTGTTTTGGATGTTTCCGATCGATTTTTTGCTGACACAGCGGTTTGATTCTCTTTCAAAAGTCGATCGCCTGCAAATGCCCGTGCTGTTTATTCACGGCACTGCTGACAGTGTAGTTCCAGCCCAAATGAGCAAAAAACTGTTTGATGCAGCACCTGAGCCCAAACAGCTTTACATAGTTCCTGATGGAGGTCACACCAATGTGGCACAGATCGGGGGCGCAGAATATCTGCAAATAGTGAGCCAATTTTTAGGTTCTTCAAACTAGATAAAAGCTGTTGGCGGTAACAGGTTCAATTTGATATCTGTACCGCCAGATCGCACTTTTTTCTAACAGTACATATCTGAAACAGAGCAGTTATCGCGACGAGACTGCTTAGTAGAACCTTAATACATTCAGCCACCAGTCATTCAAGGCATAGCAGTAATTGCAGTAATTGTTCGTGTTTATCGCTTGTTCTTTGTTAACTTCGCAGCCTCGCCGAGATGTTTTTTGGTTCGGCATCCGGGCGCCGCAGAGATTGGCATCTGTGAGATTAGCTTTGTTCAATCTCGCATCCCTCAAGTCGGCCAATCTCAGGTCTGCACCGCTAAGATTTGCACCGCTTAAATCAGCTTCTTTCAGGTCTGCACCGGTCAGATTTGCACCGCTTAAATCGGCATTTCTCAGGTCGGTTCGAGTTAGTTTAGCGGCGCTCAAATTACTGCATTTTAAGTTAGCCAACTGGAGCGATGCGTCTCGCAGAAAACTCTCGCTGAGGTTAGCATTTTCTAAGTTGCCTCCCCTGATGTCGGCCCTGCTCATGTCGGCTTTGCTGAGGTCGGCGTTTGCCAAAAAGGCGTTTCTCATGTTGGCGTTGTTTAAATTAGCTTCCATTAAGTCAGCCGCAGTCAAGTCGGCATCAACTAAGTCGGCCCTGTTGAGAGTGGCGCGGCTCAAGGAAGCGCCAAACAAATCTGCACGGCTCAAGGAAGCGCCAAATAAGTCGCATCCGGGACATCCTCTGGTTTCTAGCAGCCGCTTGACTAGAGACAGATTTTGAGCAGGTAAGGGAAGTGCGGCGCAAAATGGGAGTAGCATTATCGCTGCCGTCAGAATTTTCAGTTTGATTTTGGTCATAGTCTTGGTAAGTCCTGTAACTGCCTTTCATCACCGATTTGTCTGCTGGACTTACGCGCGGGGGACCAAAAACCCGGTTTCCTCGTTAATTCCTCGCTGTCAAACCCAATATTCTAAGCAGAAACAGAGTTGTTTGCGTAAGTCCTAGTCTAGTGGATGGACGTGACTCGACGGTGTAAGGTTCGATCGCCCTCACGGATATTACTTACGGCTTGGGGATGAGATCGCTTCCAGCTCCCAACGGCCCGAAGCCGGCGCTGAATACCAGGGACTCTGGAGTTTGCGACGGCTGGAACAAGTGGCTGACTCCGACAGCGGATAAGTATTTGTAATCGATGCAGTTGGATTTTGCTGCCGAGGGCGATCGTTCTCCGTACAGGCGATCGGTAAATAAGCCAATTAGCTTAGACTCTTAAGACATATTGCTGATGCGCTGCCTTCTCTAAAAAAGATACCATTTTCGTGTGATCCCCGAAATAATACCGAGCAAGCAAGTATAAAAAAAATACCAAATGTCTCGGCGGGTGAGAAAATAGGGTACAGCTAATACTTTCAGACGAGGAAAATAGATGTCGAACAGCATAGATCAACTTGCAGAAGGTGGCAGGGGGATCAAACTCATGTGGCAGATTGCAGACGAGCTCAGTTACACCCGGACTTTCGACGGTCGAAACTGTTTGTCGCTGAGCAAAACTTATGAAGTAGAAGGTCGCAATCGATCCCAAAATATAAAAAAGGCTAGCGTTTTAGAGGGGTTAATGAATTTATTAAACACCTGGGATTGGCAGACTGAAACACAGCAGCAAGAAGAGCTGCATGAAAGTTGTGTTCAACACATTAGCCTGCAAGTCAATACAGATGTCAATGCTTTAACTAAAGTTTTGTTGTGGTTTGAGCAGTTGAAAGATTTATCGCTCCCCAATGAGGTTTGGTGTAAGTTTCAGTTGGCGTTGGCTGAAGGTTTCACTAATGCAGTTCGCCACGCTCACAAAAATCTGCCAGTAGAAACTCCTTTGCAACTCGAAATTAGGGTGTTTAACGGACGGTTGGAACTCAAAGTTTGGGATTGCGGGCCGTGTTTTGATTTTGATGCTAAACTCAAGGAAATTAGGGCAGCAGATAGAAATAACGGCTTGGATTTAGAGGTTTTGAACGATGCTTGCTTGATGCCTAGCAGACAAAAAACTTTGGAACCGTCTCTATTTCTAATTGCTGGGTAGCTTGGGAGTGAGGGAAAATTAACAGACTGGCACGGTTAAAAATGTGTTATGTTAAAAACGGTGTTAGGGGAAAAGTTACGGGTTTTGTCTCCGCGTGGGTGAGGGGTTTTGAATAATGCCGACCTGCTGCGGCTTGGGTTAAGAGCTATGGTCTTGGGTGATTCTATAGCGGTTCGATAGAAACGGGTGCATCTGTCTAATTAAATATTAAAAACTCAACATTTAAAGTTAAAAATTATTCACACTAATTTTTGAGCTTTTAATTTATCATAGTATCTGGTCGCTCACCAATTACTAATGATTTCCAAAGAAACTTTATTTGTTCTGTCTCTCTTTCCCTACTTGGGATTTCTCTGGTTTTTGACTCGATCGGGAAAAACACCCCGTTTAGCTCTGATGGGGTTTTACGGGACTCTCGTTTTTGTAGCGGTGACGATTCCCGCCGCAATTTACGCAAAAGTTGCCTACAACGAGTCACTGGCAAATGTCGATTGGCTGCACGGTTCTGCGGAACTATTCTTAACACTTGCCAATATTTTATTAGTTTTAGGCTTTAGAGAAGCGGTGATTAAAGCCAAAGCATCCTCACAGAAGGGCGGCGAGGAGCAAGGGTGTCTTTTAGATGGGGGAGAATAGCCGGGATCGTCTCAGTTTGATATTTACTCTCCGCATAAATGCTCCAGAATAGCCGTAGTTAACAGTTAACGGTTGACATACCAGTTTGCGATCGGCCAACCTGCCAAATTTTAGGAAAGCATTACAATATATGGAAACTCACATCAAGCACTTCTAGTGTCGTCACCTTGGTTTCTTGCCACGGGATCAACCTGAGATCCGAGATTTTGGGTTAAGAAAGCCAGTTTCTCAGGTATTATCGAGAATGGTGCTCTGGACGTGAGTGGAAACAGACTACCATGTTGCTAAGTTTAGCTGTGGTGGGAATCTCCAGGCCGGAAAAAAGATGAGCTATTGCCTCAATCCCCATTGCCAAAAGCCGCAGAATGCTGACTCAACCAATTTTTGTCTGGCGTGCGGCTCTAAATTGCTACTGAAAGAGCGTTACCGCGCCATTCAACCTATCGGTGAAGGAACATTTGGCAGAACTTTTTTAGCTGTCGATGAAGATAGGTTGAAAACTCGCTGCGCCATCAAACAATTTTTCCCCCAAGTTCAAGAAAAGGCCGAATTAGAAAAGGCAACTGCACTGTTCAAACAAGAAGCTCACCGACTGCACGAACTCGGAGAGCACCCGCAGATTCCAAGTTTGCTGGCTTCTTTTGAACAAGCCAAACGTCTGTATCTTGTGGAAGAGTTAATCGAGGGAAATAATTTGTTTCAGGAGTTGCAGCAGCGGGGAGCTTTTAGCGAGGAACAGATTTGGGAATTGTTGATCAATTTGTTGCCTGTTTTGCAATTTGTTCACGAGCAGCAGGTGATTCATCGGGATATTAAGCCGGAAAATATTGTGCGGAGAACTCCCCAAACTTTGTGGGCAGCAGCGGGATATGGCACCTCAACTCCTGGTAAAGAAAAAGGAGGGGTAAATTTACCTCAATCTTCTGGTGGTATGAAAGGGATAATTGTCGCTGAATCTCCTGCTGTACAGGGGAAAGCCAGGGGGGGTCAGTTTGTGCTAGTAGATTTTGGAGTTGCTAAGCACATTACCGGCCTTTCTGAGGCGCAAACTGGGACGATAACTGGAACTGCTGGCTATGCGCCCATCGAACAAATTCGCAGCGGCAAGGCGTATCCGGCGAGCGACCTTTACAGTTTGGGTGTCACCTGCATTCACCTGCTAACTGGGGCGGTATTGAAGGATTTGTTCGATGCTTTGGAATGCAAATGGATTTGGCGATCGCACTTGGCGCAAAAAGGCATAAAAGTCAGCCAAAAATTAGCAACTATTTTGAACAAATTGCTCAAAGATTCGGTACGAGAGCGATATCAATCCGCTGCTGAAGTGTTGCAAGACTTGGTAAATTTTGGGCAATATCCCCGCTCTCAAATCAGTTATAATTCGCCAACTAAAATAGCTATTAATTCGCCAGTAACTAACTCGCAGCCCAATACAGCAACCGCCGTCTCGACCGCGCCGCCCCAGAAGATTCATGTTGTACCATCCGCTAACAATCCGACATTATTGCCGTCTAATAACTGGCGGTGCGATCGCATTCTCCACGGTCATTCAGCCCCGGTTAATGCTGTGGTTATTAATCCTCAAGGTAATATTCTCGCTACCGCCAGCGACGATAAAACAATTAAGCTGTGGGATCTGCAAACAGGTGAATTCATCCATACTTTTTTCGGCCATTCCGCAACGGTTGATGCTGTGGCAATCAGCCCAGACGGGAGAATGATGGTTAGCGGCAGTTTTGACAGAAAAGTTATTGAGTGGAAGCTGGATAAAAAGGCGATGATTCGCGAATTTTACAGCGATTTTGGTTCGCCGTACAGTCACCGATACGGCTCCGTGTACTCGGTGGCTTTTAGTTGCGACTCTGGAGCGATCGCGAGTGCTAGCGGGGACCAGAGTATTAAATTGTGGAACCAGCGCAACGGAGCATTGGTTCAAAAACTGTCGGGACATTCTGACAAGGTTTTATCTGTTAGTTTTCGGCCTCAAAGTATGATGCTTGCCAGCGGGAGTGCTGACAAAACTATCAAGATGTGGCTTGTAGGTATTGGGGAGAGTATACGGACTTTTGTCGGTCATTCAGATTGGGTTTATGCGATCGCATTTAGTCAAGACGGCAAGATGATTGTCAGTGGAAGTGCCGACGCTACTGTTAAACTGTGGAATGCCGATACAGGGGAATTGATTAATACTTTGAGGGGGCATTCTGATGCGGTGATTTCGGTGGCGATTAGTCCAGATCGCGAAACTATGGCTAGCGGCAGTCGAGACGGTACGGTGAAACTCTGGAACCTGGAAACAGGAGAATGTTTGTGCTCTCTTGCTGGGTACAATCCGGTGGCTTTTAGTCCTGACGGTCAAACTTTAGTCACCGGTGGGGATGGCGGCGAAGTGTTAATTTGGCGGGCGTCTGTTTAGTTGGGCGAGATAAGTGACATACTGGTGAAGGCGATCGGTGTTAGTGTCAAGTAAGCGACTGGCCCAAGAATGTACATTAAGTTGCGATCGCATTTCTCGAAACACCGCAGCATCCCCGCGATTGCCTAGAGGAAAAACCAAAGCATCAAATCCAGCCGACTTGAGACGGCTAACAGTTCCCTCGCCATCTTGCACCCACAATTGAGGGCTAATACGAAGCGGTTGACAGGAATATTCACCGACAACAATTCCCCCCACAGAAACGCTAGCACCTTCTCCACGATTGGAAAGTTCTTGTAAAATCGCTTTGAGAGAATTAAGTTTTTTCCCGTCTTGTACTTGCTGCGGTGTAAGCTTGACAATCACCATTTCTAAAACTTCCACAGGTTTTGTCGATCGTACAACGTTGACTGGTTCCGCCGGCCAAGGGTTGTTTATTTCCGGTTCCGCCCTCTCGATTTCCTCTGCAACCTGTACTGTTTCAACCGGCTTGGCAGTGTCTACAATTATCTGAATTTCCTCCCCATCTTTCTCAATTTTTCCACTAATCAGTAAGATCGCATTCTCTAGAATGTAAGGTTTCACTTGTTCGTAAGCCTTGGGGAACACCACAGCTTTTATTTGAGCTGTCAAATCTTCTAATTGCAAAATTGCCATCGCATCGCCTTTTTTAGTCACTACCATTTTGATAGCGCTGAGCATGACAATAACTGATACTTTACCCTTTTTCTCTGCTAACTGTTCGAGAGTCACCACATCGGGGTCTTCGTTTACTTGCATGAGAAACTTTAGGGGATGTTCTGATACATAAAAGCCAAGCAGTTCTTTTTCTAAACGCAATTTATCCTGTTTTTCATAATCTTTTACTAATTTAGATTTCGGTGCCGACTCATAGGTATTGACTGACTTGCCAAAGCTATTCGCACCTAACAAGTCAAAAAGATTACCTTGGCCGCTTTCTCGGTCTCTTTTGCGCTCTTGGGCCCATTTAATCACCCCTTCGAGGTCGTTTACTAATTGATGACGGTTGTTTTCAATTTTATCAAAAGCACCGCATTGAATTAAAGCTTCTAGAGCGCGGCGGTTCACAGAATGGAGATTTACGCGATCGCACAAATCAGCCAGCGATTTAAACTTACCACCTTCCTGCCGCGCCGCCAAAATATTTTCAATTGCCGCTTCTCCCACATTTTTCACCGCCGAAATCCCAAACAAAATTTTATCTTTTGCGGAGCCAGTCATCTGTTTGGGAAGCGGTGTAAAAGTAAGTTCAGAGCTATTAATATCCGGCGGCTCAACCTCAATACCCAGCTTGAGACAATTGGCAATATATTTCTGTACTTTATCCTGATCGCCCCTGTTAGCAGTCAGCAGTGCAGCCATGTATTCTAGAGGATAATTCGCCTTTAAATAGGCCGTTTGATAAGTGATATAGGCATAGGCCATTGAATGGGATTTATTAAAACAGTTAGATGCCACCAAACTATTTTCTAGGATAAAGTTATGTTCTCGTTCAACGCCAATGTCATAGACTTCTTGAGTTCCTAGTGATTTTCGACTAATAATTTTAACCATGTTTGTAACTCCTGAGAATAGCCTCTATTTTAGTTTTATTTCGTTGCAACCCCAATCGAGGATACTGATACACAAAATCATAGAATGCTTGTATATTTTTTCGACTAAAGATTCTCCAATAATAAACTTTTTTTAATTGATGCTCTTGTACAGAACCCATCCCTAGGTGCATTGCTAGTTCGCGGGCAAATTCAAAGGAACCAACAATGCAGACTAAACCGCCACTTCTACCTTTGTTTGCATAAGCACAACCGTCACCGTCAAAATAGCCTAACACATAAGACCCTAAATATTTTAAGTTAGGGAAATAGGTAACTTCTGAAAAAGTTCTTCCTGTTATGATGCCGTAGCCCTGTAAAGAGCTTGCCAGCTTTTCTGAAGAAAAATTTATTCGGTAGTGAGGAGCATAATTTTGAGGCTGAACAATTCTAATCTCACCAGAGTATTGTAGCTCTATGCTGAGCATTTCTGTGAGTTCTTTGTCAATAGATTCAAAAGCTACATAATTAGTTTGAGTAACGCAGCCATCAGCAGCTATCAATCCTAATAAATAAGCTTTAACTTGAGAGTCAATTACATCAAAATAGCTCTCATTTAAAGTATAGCGGTTTCGCCGCTTAGTATTAATGTCCGCTTCTTTTAAAACCCTTAAAACTGCTCTCTCGCTCACACCAAGGTAGTTAGGAATGTCTCGACACTCCATGCCCTGATTAAAAGCAGAAATGATTTGTTCCTTGTGTTCCGATTTTAGCTGCCTGTAGTCGAGATACATTTTATATATCTGAGCTAGAGTTGATTTGTTTTAAGTCTAATCCTTGTTCAAAGATTTCGTCAATGGGCAGCATTTGACCGCCAACAGTCATAAACTTGTGATCTTTTGTGGCGCGAATTATCGAGCCATCTTCCAGACAATACTCAAAGACCTCCTGCTGCCCCCGGCGATGCCACTGTGCAATTGACTGTGTATAAATATAACCGTTGCTATCAACACTATAAACAGTACATTCAATTTTTTCCTCAACGATTTTGCCAATAGCCATCGGCCCATATTCCACCGTCAATATCTTCGTGTCATAGCTCAAGCAATATTCCGCAAATTGCAGCATCTGCGCGAACAACTTTTCAGCAATTCTTTGACTGACTCCATTCTTAGTTGCACCGTCGATAAACGTTTCTTTTTGCTTCTGCATTTCATCAGCTTTCTTCTTGCCCATTGCGCGCCGCAGCAAGTCAGCTTGACCCAAAGAATAGCCCGCCAAATCTTGAGCCATCCGCATAATTTGCTCTTGAAAGCAAAGCGTTCCGTAAGTCTCTTTTAAAATCGGTTCTAATAGCGGATGATCGTACTCAACTGTTTTACCGTGCTTGCAGTCAATAAACTGAGGAATCAAACCTGCATCCAGCGGCCCAGGTCGGTAAAGTGCCAAAATAGAAGAAATATCATCCAGACAGGAAGGTTTGAGTTTTTTCACTACATCCAGCATTCCAGATGATTCTAGCTGAAAAATACCTTCTAAATCTCCTCTTTCTAAAAGTCTATAAGTTTTATCTACATCATCGGGTAACTTTTTGATTCTGCCAAAAGTTTCTTGAGCTCTGCGCTCTATATCCGAAGGTAGCATTTCTGGATCGACTATTTGATTTTGGGTTTGCTTAATATAATCAACAGTTTTCTGGAGCGTTGTTAAATTTTTTAATCCCAAAAAGTCCATTTTCAGCAACCCCAAAAATTCCAAATCTTCCATGAAATATTGGGTAATTACAGCGCCATCATTATTCTTTTGCAGCGGTACAATTTCATCCAACGGCTCTGAAGAAATTACTACACCTGCCGCGTGAACTCCATAGGTCTTGTTGGTTCCTTCAATGCGAATTGCCATGTCAATCCACTGACGAACGGGGACTTCTGTCCCTGTTTCTTCATTAATGCAAATTGTCTTTTCATAGTTTTCTTTAAATTCCTGTGCAGGTGTGTCATCGGAAATCATCACTTTAAGTTTTTCCGGTTTTCCCCTGGACACGGGAATTAATTTTGCCATTTCGTCTGCTTTCTTGTAGGGAATACCTAACACTCTGGCAACATCTTTCAAAACAGCTTTTGATGTCATTCTGTTGAAAGTAATAATTTGCGCTACGCGGTCGCTACCATATTTTTCCGTAACGTATTTAATCATGTCGTCCCGCCTTTCTATGCAGAAATCGCTATCAATATCTGGCATAGATTTCCGTTCGGGATTGAGAAATCGCTCGAATAGTAGTCCGTGGTGTACGGGGTCTATATTGGTGATTTTGAGGACATAGGCAACTAGAGAACCTGCGGCAGAACCGCGTCCTGGCCCTACTGGAATATCGTTGTCTCTAGCATATTTTATGTAGTCCCAAACTACTAAAAAGTATTCCGAAAATCCCATCTGCTGAAGCATTTTCAGTTCGTATTCTAGTCTTTGTTTGTAGACGGGGGGGATTTCATTTCTGGTGCGGGCTTTGAGGCGTTCTAACAGTCCCAGCCAGGATATTTCTTCTACATAAGTATCGGCTGTATGTTCTGGGGGAATTGGAATTGTGGGAATTCGAACTTCTCCTGTGAGCTCGTATCTCGATACTTTATTTGCTACTTCTAAAGTGGTGTCGATCGCCTCTTTGATTGTTTCATCGTCCAAATGGTCTCGAAACAGTTGCGCCATCTCCTCTGCAGACTTAAGATATTCAGTACCGCTGTAGCGCATCCGCTTGTCTTCTTCAATCAGTTTGTTGGTGTTAATGCACAGCAAAGCATCGTGTGCTTCTACGTCGTTGCAGGAAATATAGTGAGAATCATTGGTGGCAATTATTTTAATCTTGAGTTCGCGGGCAATTTTGACGATTTCAACATTAACAATCCGGTCTTCCGGGGAACCGTGGTCTTGAATTTCTATATAGTAATCTTCCCCAAATACTTCTTTATACCATGTGGCTACTTCACGGGCAGCATCTAGCTTGTTTTGCAGAATCATTTGGGGAACTTCGCCGCCCAAACAAGCACTGGTGACAATTAAACCTTCGGAGTATTGTTTTAGCAGTTCTTTGTTGATGCAGGGTCTGGCAAAAATACCTCTTTCTGGCATTCCCTTTAAATGGGAAATTGTGGTGAGTTTGACGAGGTTTTTATAACCTTGGGTATTTTTAGCTAAAACAACTTGATGGTATTTTCTTCTACCTCTAACTTTTACTTCAATGTCGCCGTTGACGACATACATTTCATTGCCAATAATCGGCTTGATATTTTTATTTCGGCAAACTTTGATTAGCTCGATCGCCCCGTACATCACCCCGTGGTCTGTAAGGGCGATCGCGGGCATCCCCAATTCCACCGCCCGTTCTGCGAGCTGTTGTAGCTGAGAAGCCCCATCTAGTAAGCTATAATCGCTGTGAATGTGCAAACCAACGAAGGACATAGGGATTTAAAATATAAGATTTGAGAATTTAGATTTTACACCATCGGCGTGTCAAAGCGTAAAATAAAAAACAAAGCTTTATATCAATCTTGAGCTGGTTTGAGCTGGGGCTTCTAAAAGTGCAAAAGATGAGGTTGTCGCGGTATTGATGATTGAATGGGTAAATTATTCTCGATCGCGATCGAACTTTTACAAATTTGCTTGTTTCAAATAACCTTCCAAATCTTTAATCCGTTCTTGCGTCACTCTTGCCCTGCAATAACCGTAGGTAGAAGCAGCCAAACTACCGCCTTCAAACTGCCCTTTTGCATAATCACAATTTTCATCTCGAAATTTTATCCAAGTACGCTGTGCCACCGTCAATCTCTGCTTTTGTCTACTGCTGATTTTTGCTTGCAGTTGCTGATAGACTTGATTGAGCTTTTTGTCGGCAGCCTCAAACTCTTGACTGGAACAGACATTCATCTCTAGCGTGGTTTGAGGATTTTTGCAGTTAGGCTGTTGGGCGACTTGTACGGGAATGTTGCTGGCTTTGCTGGGAAGCAAAAATCCGGCTGTCAACAACAGCAAACTTGCGACAAATTTTATCCAAATAGTGCTATTTTTCACTTAGTTTCTCCCTTTTTTAATCTTTAATTTTCTCTGCTGGCTGAGCCGATCGCCAAATCCACCAAGCCGCCGCCCATAAAGTAAAATTGCCGAAGAGAGTCATCGCCGCTTGCAGGGTAACGATCCATTCTAGGGCGGGAGAGTTGTCAAAATAGTGCCACGTACAGGCACACATAGCGCTGACGAGAGCGGGCAGCATTGCGGCGGAAAGGGCCCACCAAGCTCGGTTTTGAGTGACTTCGCCGTAAGTCCAAATTAACCAGATGGCGGCAATCCACTCGACGACGCTAGAGACGTGAATAATCCAGGTGGGAATTGACAAAACGTGCATTTTTTGTATTCTGAACGAAGATGGAAGATTTATCGATAACGAAGATGGAAGATTTATCGATCGGGACTTAGGCAACTGTCATATAAAGTATGATGAGTCAGTCGATTTGAGATTTGAGATTTGAGATTTTAGATTTACTCCACAGATGAATCTTGGAGCTTGAGCTTTGGTCTAAAATTTTAGGAGCATCCACGACTTAAGTCGGGGCTTGTACCTGTTTTTGGGCTGGTCATACAATTTTAGATTAGCGATTCGAGATTTTATTAGATTTGCGATTTGAGCTGAATGATGACGTAAAGCCTTGAAGCTTGATGACAGTAGCATTTTTTTGGTAGTAGCATCAAATTTCAAATCTCAAATATCAAAAAAACCTAAAATCTAAAATCGTTAGATTCCCCATTACAAACAAAGAAAAGAGTAGAAATGCGAGCAATTTTGTGCGGCTATTACGGTAAAGGCAACGGCGGCGACGAGGCGCTGTTGGCATCGCTACTGCAAATGTTACCAGATGGCGTGACGCCGATCGTCCTGTCTGGCAATCCTGTCGAGACAAATCAACGGTACGGGGTAGCTGCGCGCGATCGCATGAATGCGTTTCAAGTTCTCGAAGCACTCCGCACCTCCGACGCCCTAATCTGGGGCGGCGGCAGTTTAATCCAAGACGCTACTAGCATTGCGAGCCCTTTCTATTATGGTGGTTTGATGGGAATAGCGCAGCGAATGGGCTTAAAAACTGTTGCCTGGGCCCAGGGAATTGGCCCTTTGAAGCGCGAAATCACTCGCAAGTTATCTCAGCGCTGTTTTGCTGGATGCACCGCCGTCAGCGTCCGGGATAAAGGTTCAGCTACTTTACTTGCAGATTGGCAAATTCCCTTTACTTTAGCGCCAGATCCCGTGTGGGCTTTGGAGAATTCCCCCGTGTCGGGTTTGTGGGATTTACCTGCGCCGAGAGTTGCTGTTTGTTTGCGTTCTCATTCTACACTAACTCCCGCCCGTTTGTCAATCTTAACTCAAGCTTTAGTTGACTTTCAAAAAGCAACTCGCACCTTGATTTTACTGCTGCCTTTTCAAGCGTCTCACGACTTAGAAATTGCCAAACATTTGCACGAAGCCCTGCCCAAAAGGAGCCGCATCCTCAGCTTAGACGATCCGAGAAAATTGAAAGGAGTATTCCGGGGAGTCGAAATGGCGATCGGGATGCGCTACCACAGTTTAATTATGGCAGCATCCGAAGAATGCCGCTGTTTTGCCCTCAGCTACGATCCCAAAGTCAGCCAGTTAATGGAAGAGCTAGAAATGCCTGGATACTTATTATCGGAATTGCCAGACGATCCTTATTTAATCAGCAAAACCTGGATCGAACACTATGCTAACGGCGACGCCTTATCGCCAGACAGGATAAAATTTATAGTAGAGCGATCGCTCTTTCATCGCGAAGTATTGCGAGTCGCGCTCCAGTAATCTCATTGAGAGGTGAAATACAATGACAGTCAGTACAGCCGACTTAAAAATTACCTGGGAAAAATTGCCAGACGATTTCATTTTAGACGAGGAACCTGTGGAAAATATAGACCAACCCTTGCTAGCCGCCGCCTTGCGCGAAATCTTAGAAATCGCAGGGCTAATTTTAACAGGAATATTAGTTGCCCCAAACATGGGAATTTGCGCTACATTAAACGGCAAGCTAGTTATCAAAGCTCCAGATTGGTTTTATGCCCGCAACGTACAACCGCTTTCTAGTCAAGAAATTCGCCGCAGTTACACTCCCAACTTAGAAGGAGACATTCCGGCGATCGTGATGGAATTTTTGTCAGCTAGTCCCAACGATGAATATTCTAGTAAACAAACTTATCCGCCTGGAAAATGGTTTTTTTACGGACAAGTATTGCGAGTTCCAATCTATGCACTTTTTGAGCCAGCCGCTGGAGTGTTAGAAGTCTACCAGTTGGATTCATCAGGAAAGTATGAAGTACAACCACCAGATTTAAACGGCCGTTATTGGATCGCAGGAGTTGGGTTGTTTCTGGGGGTTTGGCAGGGAACAAAGGCCGAAAGAACCGGATATTGGTTGCGCTGGTGGGATGAAAGCGGAGAGATGTTATTGTGGGGAGCAGAGATGGTAGAAAGGGAAAGGCAGCGAGCCGATCGACTAGCTGCACAATTAAGAGCAGCAGGCATTGAACCAGAGGCATAATGCAATAATGAGCAATTTTAAATTGTCCCTGTGCAATTTAAGATTGCTCATTAATTAAAAAGTATTGAACAACATCGGAAAAATCAATATTTATCTGCGTTAATCCACGTTAATCTGCCTTCATCAGCGGTTAAAAATTACATTCAGGAGACAGCAAAATTGGCAAGAGTAAGAGTGCGGGAACACGTCAATCCCCTATCAATTAGATATCAAGCATCTGCAAGTCCCCCGGATTGGACTAAAATCTATGCGGACTTAAATTTACCGCTGCATTTAGATATCGGCTGCGGCAGAGGACGGTTTTTGTGGCACATGGCGCAAATCCAAACAGACTGGAATTTTCTCGGATTAGAAATTCGGGAACCGCTGGTAGAGGAGGCGAATCTTTGGCGGGACGAAAAAGGCTTGACAAATTTGCACTATTTGTTTTGCAATGCGAATAGTTCTCTGAAACCAATTTTAGAAACTTTACCCGCAGGTATTTTGCAACGAGTTAGCATTCAATTTCCCGATCCGTGGTTCAAGAAAAAGCACCATAAACGGCGGGTGGTGCAGCAGGAATTAGTCAACGAATTGGCAATTTATCTGGCAATTGGCGGCGAAGTCTTTATTCAATCTGATATTGAGGAAGTAGAAAGGGAAATGTGCGATCGCTTTTCATCTCACCCCAGTTTTAAACGTCTAAACGGCGATAATTGGCTAGCAGAAAATCCCCTGCCTGTGGCTACTGAAAGAGAAATTGCCACTCTGAAACGGGGCGAACCAGTTTATAGAGCACTCTATCAAAAATAATGCTATCTTATCTCACCGCCAAGTAATCTACTTGCTCGAAGTCGTAAGGTGCGCACTGCGCACCCTACAAGTAAAGTCTGTGCGTAAGTCTTATCTAACTTAAACCCAAGACGGCAGCCACATCCTAATTTGCCATTCTATTTGCGATAAAGGCAGTCCCAAATAGATAGGCATCCAGAAAATAAAAGCACCCAAAACTAGAAAAATAATTGTTACCCCCATCCCTCGGAGTCGAGTTTGAGGGCTGTGCAGCCACCTGTCAACCCACCAAGCAAGTGCTAAAGCTGCAAACACAGAACAGCCCATATAATGGTACAGAAATATGCAGCGAGTCACCTTCACCCAAGGCAGCAAATTAGCGGCCCAATTAACTATTAAATATAACGCCAGCCACATTTGGGCAGTCGGCGGAAACAAAATCGGCTGCTGCTGTTCTATCGTGTCAACAGAAGCCTCGCTGCGCGTTTGCAGCCACACCAAAACCCGGTGAACTAAAACTCCTATTACTAGCAGTAAAGCTAAGGTTGACAGCCACCAAAGCAATGGATTTCCCATTGCGTGAACGTCAAAGATTGCCTGAGTTGCACCTTCAGGTAAAGGCGGCAACTCCGGATCTGGTTGGGCATTGTTGCTAGCTTTTTTGAAGAAGTAAACTATCGGGCGCAGCATCAACGGCCAACTGTACCACGCGGAACAGTAAGGATGTACATCTGGGCCGCTTTTAATCCGCTGGTGATAAGTCAAAATTTCCGTTTGCATCTGCCAGAAATTGGGAGTTGGATTAAAGTGCAGGTGAGGAATCCAAGAGATGCTGTAAACTAGAATAGGAATAATAGCTAGACTTAAGGAGAGTTCTATAAAATTGAGTTTAGTCAGTTTTTGTACGGGACTTTCGGCAGGAATTAGAGGTGAATCTACCTCGCGGCTTTGTTCTTCATTTCTTCTGTTCCCCTGGATTAAACGAACTGCCCAAGCACAGATTAAAATTAGGTAAGTCCCGAAAAGAAACCACAATCCGTTCCATTTGATAGCTGCAGATGCGCCGAAGCCTATTCCGGCGAATACCAGCCAAAGCCAGCGTTTTTTGCCTTCTGCTTCTACGGCTTTTAAAATAAATAACTGACCTAAAATTCCAAATAAAACTAGATAAATGTTGTTCAGCGCGTAGCGAGACTCCACTAAAAACAAACCGTCGCAAGCGATAAATAAAGCAGCAATAAAAGCAAAGGTGTGGCGCCGAACTAGCTGATAAGCTAGTGATCCCACAACTAGGGGAATAAAGGAACCTGTGAGAGCATTCAGCCAGCGGTAATCCCAAGGGGAAAGCAGGGAGCCAGCCTTAGTGTTGACGGCTGTTTGTCCGAAGGGAAGGTGAGTGCCGATCCAAATGCCGATCGCAATTATGTACTGGCTCAGAGGTGGGTGAGCGTTGAAAAAAGGAGTTTTTGTGAGATAATTGTTGGCAAATTTAGCGTAATAAACCTCGTCAAATACTAAATTGTTAAATCGCTCTAGTTCCCAAAAGCGGAGAGTTAAGGATAGGAGGAAGACACCGAGCATTGCTAGGGAAAAAATAACATTCGATTTGTTAAATTGTTTTTTCTTGATTTTCATAAAACAGCAGCAAATAATAGATACTAAATTTGAGGGCGATCGCTAATTAAAAATTCCTAATTTGAGAGTAACGTAAAATAGGACTTGTGCAGAAACCGAATTTTTGATAATAAACCAGTTTTTTGGGAAAAACCCAGTTTCTTAAACCCGGTTTCTAATAATGCTTGGAGAGTGCAGCGAGAAGCAGTAGCGACTATTGTTTCACCAAATGCTCCCGATCTAATTGGCAAGCAGGAAGGAAAAGGGTGCATCACAAGGTGCGATAGATTATGATAGCAGCTAATTAGGTATTTTTTGAGCGAGTGCTTATGAATCCCATACTTTCGATTTGGGGGCCTTGGGGGTTAGCTGTAGGTGCGACTATCCTGATGGGCTCTGCCGCCGCGCCAAATCCCCAGACATTTGAAAGTTTTGCTGATTTCTGTACCAACAAAGAGAATTTGACCCCTGAAGCCAGACATACGGTGGAGGTGTTGCTATCAAAAGCAAAAACACAAGAGTGCGATCGCGCTCAACAAACCCTGACTAATCTCACAGAACTTTCCCTAATTCGCAATCAAATAGTCGATATCAAACCATTATCAAAATTCACCAATCTGAGAAAGCTCAACCTCAGTTTAAATCAAATAACTGATGTGCAACCCTTATCGGGACTGACTAATCTGAGATTTCTCGTCCTCAATTTCAATCAAATCTCAGACGTGAAACCATTATCGGGACTGACTAATCTGACACAACTTTTCCTCGAAGCCAATCAAATCGCAGATGTAAAACCTTTAGCGGGATTGACTAATCTAACAGGGCTGTCCCTCGCATCTAATCAAATTGTAGATGTGACACCTTTATCGAGAATGACTGAGTTAAATTTTCTTTATTTGAGTGGGAATAAAATCGCAGATGTGAAACCCTTATCGGGATTGACAAATCTGATACTGCTTTTCCTCGCATCAAATCAAATCGCAGATGTCAAACCTTTAGCGGGATTGACAAATCTGACAGCCCTAGACCTCAGTAGCAATCAAATCGCAGATGCCAAACCTTTAGCGGGATTGGTAAATCTGACAACCCTCGATCTCAGTAGAAATCCAATCCCGGATGGGGAAGCCGATCGCTTAATTCAGAAAAACAAACAACGATTAAATCAAAAAACAGATGAAGCAGAGCGATTGCTTCAGGAAGCTAAGCGACTATTGGCTCAGGAAACAGCCGCATCTTACCAGGAGGCATTGCAAAAGTTTGATGCAGCGCGTTCGCTTTATCAAATGCTTAGAAATGGGGAGAAGGAAGCTTACACGCTGCATCAAATGGGCTTCATTACTAATAGATTAGGAGACAGACAGCAAGCCCTGAACTACTACAAGCAAGCCCTTTCTTGGAATCAGACTGTAGCCGATCGCCCTAAACAAGCCGTCATCCTCAACAATATCGGCGCCGTCTACTATGCTTTGGGAGAGAAACAGCAAGCCATCGACTACTATAACCAAGTCCTTTCCTTAATTCGGGAAATGGGCGATCGCCCTGAAGCAAGTATCAACCTCAGCAACATCTCGAACATACCCGCAAACAGCGACACATCTTTGGGCGATCGCACTGCGGAAGCCACCACACTCAACAACATCGGCTTAGCCTACAACGATTTGGGAGAAAAACAGAAAGCAAAAGAGTATTTCAACCAAGCCCTTCCCTTATTCCGCGCTGTGGGCGATCGGGCTAAAGAAGCAACTACCCTCACCAATATTGGCTTAGTCTATTCAGATTTGGGAGAAAAACAAACAGCCCTCGACTACTACAAACAAGCCCTCGATTTGAGACAAAAAGCGGGCGATCGGCGTGGAGAAGCCCTCACCCTCAACAATACAGGTACTACTTACTCAGAATTGGGAAAACAGCAGAAAGCAGAAGAATATTTCAACCAAGCCCTGCCGCTGTTTCGCGCTGTGGGCGATCGTCCTGGAGAAGCTCTCACCCTCTACAATATGGCTAATATCAAAGGCGATCGAGGCAATTTAATCGCAGCCCTCACTGACATTGAAACCTCCATCAAAATCATCGAAAACCTCCGCACCAAAATTACCAACCACGAGCTCCGCATATCATACTTTGCCACGGTACAAGACTATTACCAGTTCTACATTCACCTGTTAATGGAACTGCACAAAACGCAACCATATTCGGGTTATGATATTAAAGCCTTAGAAGCCAGCGAAAGTTCCCGTGCCCGCAGCCTCCTCGAACTTCTTCAAGAAGCAAACGCCGATATTCGCCAAGGTGTCGCCCCGGAATTATTGCAGCAAGAACGCAATTTACAACAGCAACTTGATGCCTTAGAAACACGCCGAATCGAAACTACAAGCAGCCCCAATTCAACCCCCGCACAAAAAGCAGAATTAGACCAAAAACGCCAAACTTTACTAGCAGAATATCAGGACATTCAAGCCCAAATCCGCTCCACCAGTCCCCGGTACGCCGCCCTCACCCAACCGCAACCTTTAACCCTGGCCCAGATTCAACAACAAATCCTCGATGAAAATACAATTTTACTCCAGTATTCTTTAGGGAAAGAGCGCAGCTATCTGTGGGCTGTGACTAAAACCAGTATCACCAGTTATGAATTGCCTCCTAGGGCCGACATCGAAAAAGCCGCCCGCAATTTCCGCAATGCTGTGACTAACCCGCGCTACCGAAAAATTCCCGATCGAGTTGCTGAAGCTAACAACACGCTTAGTCAAATTATTTTACAGCCCGCAGCAGAACAACTCGCTCAAAAACGCCTGCTGATAGTTGGCGATGGCATTCTCAATTACCTCCCCTTTGCGGCCCTCTCAATCCCCAAAACACCCGGTAAAAATCGGAATTCGCCTTTAATAGTAGAACATGAAATTGTGCTGCTGCCTTCCGCTTCCACCTTGGGAATCTTAAGACAAAACTACAATGACAGACAACCCCCAACTCGGACTTTAGCAATGCTCGCAGATCCAGTTTTTAGCCCGGAAGATGAACGATTCAAAAACCAGTCAACCGCCACCAATCGGGAAGCAATAGAATCAGTAAATCTCGGTTTAAGCCGCTCTAGCCGCGACAATAACTTACAGTTGAGCCGTTTAAAATTCACTCGCCAAGAAGCTCAAATCATTCAAGCATTAGTTCCTGCCAATTCTCGCACCGAATCTTTGGATTTTGCAGCCAGCCGCGCCGCAGCAACCAGTCACAATTTAAGCCAATATAAAATCATTCATTTTGCCACTCACGGTTTAGCGAATAGCACTAACCCGGAACTATCGGGAATCATCTTGTCATTGGTAGATGAAAAGGGCAATCCTTTAAACGGATTCCTGCGACTTACTGATATTTTCAATCTGAAGTTAGCAGCAGATTTAGTAGTGTTAAGTGCCTGTCAAACCGGAATGGGGCAGATCGTTCAAGGCGAGGGGATGGTAGGATTAACACGGGGATTTATGTATGCTGGCGCTCAGCGAGTGGTGGTGAGTTTGTGGAGTGTGGACGATGAAGGAACGGCTACGTTAATGTCGAGTTTCTATCAGGGAATGCTGCAAAAAGGGTTAACGCCAGCGGCAGCATTGAGGGCGGCACAACTGGAAATGTGGAAGCAGGAAGAGTGGCGTTCTCCTTATTATTGGGCGGCTTTTACGCTTCAGGGGGAATGGCGATAAATTTTAGGGAAAACAGTTATGATATTAAGTCAGGTTAATTTTTGATAAATCTTATATGGTAATAGTCGAGCCAATTTTTGCGATGTGGCAGAATGCTTTTTGTGATTTTTTTGTACGCTGCTACTGCCATTCTATCCATTGGCTCACAATATCTTCTAGTTCCCCAGCAAACGAATTAATTGCATAAAGACCAAAATTATTAATCATCTCGCTTTTTGCTAAGGGAAACTCAGCTTGAAATAGAGATTCATCTAAGTTAAAAAGCGATAATTGGCGAGACTCGTCATCCGGTGGATTCTGGTGTAGCGATGTTTGCTGGCTGACAAAATCGCCCATCCGTTCGCAACCCTTAGCAAAACGGCGTAAAGTAGTTGCGATCGCCTCAGAACTATTATCAATTCCTATCCATCTCCTCCCAAACTCCGAAGCAACACTCAAAGTCGTACCCGAACCGGCAAAGCAATCGAGCACTAAATCATCAGGATTTGATGAAGCTCGAATAATTCTACTAACTAGATCACGGTTTTTCTCAGTTGGATAACCTGTAATTTTTATATTCTGATTGTGAGCATCGCGAAACTCTAGCCAAATATCTTGTACGGGAATCCCGCTACTGCTATCCAAATATATCTTGCGACGGGGGTTTCCTGTTGCAGACCAATATATTTCCCCTCTAGCATCCATTTCATCTAGTGTTTGAGGTGGAAATTGCCAATGCTTTCCCGGTGGCGGATTCATCCCTCGCCAAGACTTTCCAGTTTCGCCATTTCGCACTCCCGGCGCATGAATCGGAACCTTTTTATATCGCCGTCCAGTTTCCTTTTCAATATATTCATATTCTTTGTTGGCGCGCTTATCTGTCCATTCTTCAACAGGACGATTCCAGACATAAGTATCTGATTTACTATAAAACAGGATAAAATCTGAAACATTGCCGTAAGTCTTTTTTGTGTAGTTCTTGGGATTACATTTTTTGCGAGTAATCCAATTTCTAAAATTTCGTTGACCAAAAATTTCATCCATAATCACCTTGATATAAAATGCCATTTTATCATCAAGATGGACATATATTGAGCCGTCATCAGCTAATAACTCTCTCAATAGTATCAACCTCTGACGAATAAATTCAATATAACTGTTCCCTCCTAATAAGTCAGAATAAGCCGCAGTCTGAGAACGCGATTGAAACACACTTTTAGTTGCAAAAGGCGGATCTATATAAATTAATCTTACTTTACCTTTTACTGAACTATCTTTAAGTAAAGATGCTAAAATTGGTAAATTATCACCATAGTAAAGACGGTTTTCATTTGCCAGACTTAGCTGTTCATTGCTAGACCACAGTTTTACACATTCAGCTTGATGAGTGTCTAAAACTTCACTTGCAGGCACTTTTCCTGGATAGGAAAAGCACGCATCCAAGCTATTGTTTAATTGGCTTTCACTAAAATTAGATGCAGCTTGACCCTGCGATTGTTTTTTTGAAATACCAGTAGCCATTGTCACTCCTATTTTCAAGAACGCAGCCATTCCACTGTAATCCGATCGGGAACCATACGCAGTGTCAATACAATAATCTTATCTTGCCAGCTATTTTCAATATTTGCGTAGTCATCCCACATCGATCCGAGTAAGAGACCAGGCCCATCATTCAGGAAAATTACTTTAGTTCTTAAGTTATGATTTTGTGTATAGCTGAGGATTTCATCAGCGCAGCTACGATAACCACCTGTTCGGTCGTCTTCTTGTCCACCGCCTCTATCTGAATCATATCTTGCCAATCCTATTGCCAGCAAGTCATTTTCATTAATATCGTAAATCACAAAATCAACAGGACGTTTCGGGTTGGGATAGTTGGCGAAGACATTTCCCATCAGGATATCTTTTCCAGCTCGCTCTGGCCCTCTGATTGCCAAGTAGGGAAAGTGTAAACGGAATAAGGAGAAAAATCTTTCAGTTAAGTCGTATCCCTTTTTTCCGCGACTTTTGTATTCCCACAATAAAGCCGACAGTGCCTCATCGGGAATTGGACGAGTCATATAAGCAGCTTGAACTTCTTGAACAGACCTAAAACGTACTCCGAACTGATTGCAAATTTCCGTTGCCTTTTTTTTCCTTCTGAGCATTTCCACGGGAAGCTCAGGGCTGACATACTTGCGAAACACCCTAAAAAGTTGAACTCGCATCCATGTGCTGGGAACCTCTGAAATCTGTATAAATAGACGCACCGATGATTCAGAAGTCCTGAGTAATTGCCCAAACATTACTAGAACAGGTTCGTAAAGTTGGCAAGCCTCCTGCAATATATCGGGATAGTATTCTCCGGCCGTCAAGGTGATCCAGTTCTGTCCATCTGCTTTGTAGTCTGCAAAAGAGTTGCGTCTTCCCGAACTCATATCACTCATTCCTCATCTCACAATTAACTCCTTCATAAAGTTCCTTAATTGAATTTGAAACCCGATCGCACGCCCGCCCATGAAAACTAATCTAACATCATACCAAAAAAAAGCGGCTCCGCTTGTCGCAGAACCGCCGTCACAGAGGATGAAAAATCAAAAATTAACGGACTGCACCCTCAACTGAAGGTGATTCGATCGTCTTCATGAAATACAGCTTCAACAACTGCCAACCGTTCGACAAATACAAAGGCAATTTTTGGAAGAATTGCAAGAATTTCGGAGTATTAGAAGCAACAATTGCAGTCAACTGCTGATTGTTCTTGAGGCAAACATCCAGGCGTTCATAAAATTCTGGGTTGTTCACGTCCAGCATCACGGGGAATACGCGGCCTGCTGTTTCGTTGGTCTTTTTAATCACTTCAATGTCGTATTCGCGAGCATCGAGACCGAGCGATCGATAAAAACCGGCGCGCTGGATATCATTGAGATACATTGTCGCGAACACTGACAGCAAGAAGAAACGGCACCAAAGCTTAGCGCGCCAATCATTCAACATCTGAGGCTGAGCTCTCATCACCGCATCAAAGAAATCTCCGTGGCGGTTTTCATCCTGGCACCAATTTTCAAAGAATCGGAAAATCGGATAAATCTGGTCTTCAGGATGCGCTTTTAAGTGCTGGTAAATCGTGATGTAGCGCCAATAACCGATTTTTTCCGACAAGTAAGTCGCGTAAAAAATAAACTTCGGCTTAAAGAATGTGTAACTGCGGCTCTTTGTCAAGAAACCCAAATCCAGGGACAAATTAAAGTCGGACAGCGCTTTGTTAAGGAATCCGGCGTGCCGCGCTTCGTCCCGCGACATCAGGTTGAAACCCTCGGCGAGCACTGGATTTTTGTCTTTGAGCCTGCGTCCCAATTCTTTGTAAAGCAAAAACCCAGAAAACTCAGCGGTGCATGAACGTTCTAGAAACTCAATGAACAACTGGCGTTTTTCGCCGTCAATGTGATCCCAAGATTGAGCGAACTCTTCATCCCGCACGAAGTGGTTTTTGTTGTAGTCAACGCGGAACTCTTGGATAATTGCTTCTAGTTCGGCTTCATTTACCGAGATGTCCATTTTGGCCATCTCGTCAAAATCTGTTGTGTAAAATCTCGGCGTGAGAATAGTTTCTTTGGCTGGGGCTTTCACTCCCGGCCGCAGTTCTTCAAAAGTGGGTTTTTTGAGGGAATCTACCATATGTTTATTGGATTTCTGCTTATAACTACTCGCTTGTTTCAATTGTCGGGTACTGCGGGCGATCGCGCTCGTGTATGTCCGGCCAGGGCTGGCGGCGCGCTTCGTTTGGCGCTCCGTGTGGAATCCCGGTCTAAGCTGCTGTAATTTCCACGCCCTCCAGTTTACCAAGCTCTCGCCCGCGAAAATATGTTGCTGGCGTTAAGAATTGCTACGCAAAATTACTCATGGGCTTCCAGACAAGGTATTGGGAAACCAAATACTGCCTTTTGTCAGTTTATTAGGGTACCACACAAATAAATTCCCATGTCAAGCTGTTTAAACAGCAGATAGAAAGTACAAAATGTATAAAGGGACTCCAATTCTTAGAATAATCAGGCAGGACGGTCAGAAAATGAGCAATTTAGGTGTTAGTTACCTTTTATGGGCAGCTTGTTTTTTCGGCCCCTTCGGACTCCACCGCCTCTACAACGGCAAGATTGGTACGGGTTTGCTGTGGCTGTTTACCTTTGGTTTGTTTGGGTTTGGGCAATTGTTTGACTTGCTGCTGCTACCAAACATGGTGGACGAACGCAATGCCAGTCTCAGGGGCAAACTCGGCGTATCTCGCGAAGGTATACCGCTATATCCAGTCAGCGGGGCGATCGCCGCGACATATCCCAAGCAAACTCCAGACCAGTTAGGGGTTAAACTCCTGAAGGCGGCTTATACCAAGAACGGAAGATTATCTGTCACCCAAGGGGTGATGGCAACCGGCGCTACTTTTGCCGAAGTGGAAGAGGCTTTCACGGCAATGCTCAAAACGGGTTATGTGAGTATCGAGAACGATGCCGTAACTGGCGTCGTGATCTACCACTTTCACGAACTTTAGCTGCTGCAGGTGCGTTACCTAGGGGATTTTGTCTATTTTTCCAGAAGCTAATCGCTGACGGACCCTACTACTTGATATTGCTGACCGAGCAGTTGTTGCCGTTTTTCGAGTAAGCATTGCCGGCAAAATCGGCTAGAATGTTTGTTTGTCTATATAAGCAAGCAAAAAGTATTTAGCGTCATGGCAGTCCCTAAGAAGAAAACCTCCAAATCCAAGAAGAATATGCGTAAGGCCACATGGAAGCGCAAAGCTGTAGTGGCAGCTCAGAAAGCTCTGTCTCTGGGCAAATCTGTTCTGACTGGGCGTTCCAACAGCTTCGTGTATCCCGGCAATGAAGAAGAGGAGGAAGAATAGAAACGGAATACCGGGCATAGGGCGAACCCGATGCCCGATCGATCAATCCTTTTTTGCTGTTGGTAAAATCAGCATCGCATCGCCAAAGGAATAAAAGCGGTACTGTTGCTCGATCGCTTCTCGGTACAAATCCAACAGCCGAAGCCTTCCAATCATCGCACTTACCATCATCATCAAAGTAGAGCGGGGCAAGTGAAAATTGGTAATCATCCCCTCTACAACCCGCCACTTGTAACCAGGGTAGATAAACAAATTGGTCGGGCCGCAAAAAGGTTGCAAGGAAAAATCGCCGCTCGCGGCTGCGGCTCCCTCTAAAGCTCGCACTGCTGTGGTACCCACGGCAATGATCCGCCCGCCTCTGGCTTTAGTTTCCCGGATTTTTTCAACGGTGGCGGGGGGTACTTCCACCCATTCGCCGTGCATTTTGTGAGCTGTCACGTCTGCCACCTCCACCGGGCGAAACGTCCCTACTCCGACGTGTAAGGTGACAAAAGTTTTTTCGATTCCCCGCTGTTCCAAGCGGCTGAACAATTCTTCGGTGAAGTGCAGGCCTGCTGTGGGGGCCGCCACCGCCCCAAGCCGATCGGCATAAACAGTCTGGTACTGTTCCGCTGAAGCTTGGGAATTTTCGATGTAGGGCGGCAGGGGTACGTGGCCGTATTCGTCCAAAAACTTCACCAGATTCTCATCTGTGGGGATGTCAAACTCCAGCAGCCGTCCCCCTGTTGCGTCGTCCCTCTCTATAACTGTTGCAGTCAATCGACGACGATGATTGGGCATCGTGGCATCGGGAAGGCAACAGCAAGGAGCTGTGGTGGAGTCCTCACAGGCAGGGGCGATCGGGTCAAACTCAATTTGTGACCCCAACTTTAAGCGTTTCCCCGGTTTCACCAAAGCCAGCCAGCAGTTGTGCTGCCGTTCTTCCATCAACAATATCTCCACAGCCGGGCCGTTGGGTTTGTGCCCGTAGAGCCTCGCTGGCAGCACACGGGTGTTGTTCAGTACCAGCAAGTCGCCCGGTTGCAGCAAATCGGGTAAATCCCTAAAAATCCGGTGTTGGTGGCTGCTGGGAGAATCTACAGCCAGCAAGCGAGAACTGTCCCTCGGCACTACGGGATTTTGGGCAATGCGCGAGGGCGGGAGTTCGTAGTCGTAGCCGTCCAAAGACCAGTCCATCTCTGTCATCGAGTGAATTCCTATCAAATCAATCTGTCAACTAGGTAACAAATTGGGTAAAAACCCCCATCCAAAGTCGGGTGCTTTTCCCCTTGTGGTAGCGGATATAGCCCGCGAGGATAGAGGTGTAGCATCAGCTTTGCTCAAAGGATAGTTATGGAATACCTCTACTACATCGCCAATACTAGCCTCACTCTCAGAGTCGTGGATTACCTGCGCATGGCCAGTCATCTTCCCTTGCAATTTATCACTGTTATTCACCAAATTGACGGCTGGGTAGTAAAGGTGAAAATGAGCCAATATTTAACTCCAGAAATGCACGGGGATTTTCGGGCTTTTATGAACGAACTCGGGATTCCTTACGATCCTGAAATTCGCTTGCAAATGGCACTTTGGAGTTTGGAAACGGGACAGTCGCCGCTGAGCGTGATGCGCCGCTACCAAGTGGCCGTGGTTTGTCACGGCAGCCCTGACCGCAAGGAAATTGAAGCGTTTCGCCAGCAGTTTGTCAAGGGTCTGGGATATTGCCCGGAAACTCTCGCCTAGACTGCTACTGATGTAAATTAAGTGTTATGACAGACGGAGAGAGGGAGAGAAGGGGAAAGGGGGAGAAGATTTAACGGTTTTTTCACGTCCGTTAAAGATGAAGAGAGAAATGCGCCACAGCCTAGGGAAATTAACAATTAAAAATTACCTAGTGGCATTGCTTTTTAGTTGTACCCTCTAATTTTTAATTAGATATTTTTAATTGCTAAAAGCCGATCGAATGTATTCTTGCAGGGTGAGTCGGTAGTTTTCTGCAACGGCGGATTGAGAGTTCGCTGCTGTTAATGGTGGTAATGTTTGCTTAGTGTTTGGTCGTGAAGGTTCGCATCTGACTAAGGCGACATCAAAGCGACAAGAATTATTTGCTAAATCTGGACGAGTGCTTAAAAATATTTCGGCTGTTTGCCAAAGTTTGGCTTGTTTTGTGGTACTAACAGCTAGCATTCCACCGGCATCCCAATTTCCCAGGCGGCGAGTTTTTACCTCTACAAATGCTAATGTTTGGGAATGGGGAATGGGGAATGGGGAATTTTCGTTACCTCTGTTGATTTCGCTTTCTTCATCTCTTCCGAGTGCGATGATGTCAATCTCTCCCCACCGACAGTGCCACTGGCGGTGCAGGATTTCCCAACCTTGCTGCTGCAACCACTCGGCGACTAAGTTTTCTCCTAATGTGCCGATATCCCGAGAGTTTGGGGATTGGGGGGAATTGGAGTGGGCCGCGGCGATCGTGCGATTCCCTACGGGATAGCTACGCTTGACGCGCTTTCTGGTAGAATTCAATTCTGAACTGTCACGACTGCCCATTAGCTTGAACTTGTATGATGATTTCTCGAATTCGCCAACATCGCAAAAATATTTATACTTTCTTGCTGAGTTTTGTTATTTTAGCAGTAATTGCCGCTGGGGCGATCGGCATTAATCCCGCACCTGCTTTCGCTTTGGATCGCGACAAAGAAATCCTAGTCGGCGCTGATTTTACTGGCAAAGTTCTGACTGACGACAGTTTTAATAAAGCTAATCTTCGCAACAGCAATTTTACTAATGCAGATTTGCGCGGCGTCAGCTTTTTTGCTGCCAATATGGAAGAGGCAAATTTTGAAGGCGCTAATTTAACGGGTGCTACTTTAGATTTAGCTCGCATGATGAAAGCAAATTTAACTAATGCTATCCTTGAGGGTGCTTTCGCTTACAATACCAGACTCGAGGGAGCTGTTATTGACGGTGCTGATTTTACTGATACACTGCTGCGAGACGATATGATAGAAAAACTTTGTCAAGTGGCAAAAGGTACTAATCCGGTGACGGGTAGAGATACTCGCGAAACTCTTTTTTGCGATTATTAAAAGGCTAATTAAACGGAACTTACCCCGCGTGGGGGCTAAGTTCCATGTAAACTCTCACTCCATCAGCAATCATTTTGTCCACTGTCAGCACCATATCGTGAGAAATTAAAATAAAGTACATTTTGTCAATCAGTTAAAATACTTAAAATTGTCTCAATAAAAATGACAATCGTAGATGGGAAGAGGGCGGAGGCTGCCAATCGCTATAACTTAAGTTTTTTGGGATACTCCAATTTTGTGTATAATATTTTTGTATCCGCTCAATAATTCGGGGCGGACTACCCACTCACGAAGGATTTTGCGTCATTTGAGGTGCATCGTTGAGCGATTTACCCCGGATTATTGAGCGGATACGAAAATGTTTTAATAGTTTAGATAGGTGCTAGTAATGGAAAAAATCAGCGGTACTGCCGAAATTTCTCAGAAGGTTGAAAACTTTGGTATTGAATTAAAAAGCATATCTAAAGTTGACCATATACGCTCTTTTGCAAAGCTATTAACTTATTTTGCTTTGCTAGTTTCTCTGAGTGTTGGAATTATTGTTTTTCAGGATTGGAAATTAATTATTATACTCCAATTAGTGTTGGGAATTACATTTGCTCATGGCTTAGAATTGCAACATGAGTGTCTTCATCACAATTTTTTCAATTCAAAGATATTAAACCGCTTTTTCGGTTTTTTGTTTGGTGTTCCAATGCTTGTTTCATACACCCATTACAGAGTCCAGCATCTACACCATCATAAATATTTAGGCACAGAAAAGAATGCTGAGATATTTGACTATGATGAGTCTTCACTAGAAAGCTTCAATAAACTCTTCGTTAGAGCTTGGAATTTTGCAAGAATACCAACTTTTTTCTCGACATTATTTAGCTTAATGAAAGGTGAATACCCAGAAGTTTTTTCTACTGACAAGGCTAAAAAGGATGTTTTAATTGAATATCTTGTGCTAGTCACAATTTTTCTAACACTGTTTTCTATTACCGTGTTTAACGTGTCCTTAATACCTCTCAAAATCTGGTTTATACCGTGGTTAGTTTTTGGCGAATTGTTTCATTTTCTTATAGAGTTACCGGAACATATATATTGCAATAAGACGACAACAGATGTTTTCTTAAATACTCGTTCTGTTGAAACTCATCCAATCATTAGTTACATTACAAATGGCAATAACTATCATGTTGAACATCATCTCTATCCTAGTGTAGCGGTACATAATCTTGATAAAGTTCATCATCCCATTCGTCATAAGATTGAATACTTGAGCGTGTCATACTTCGATTTATTTGTGGAAATATTTCAAAAAGCTACGAGTAATCGTTCCTAGTTCGTGGATAATTTGACTTTGTTGGCGAATTCATGTAAACCGCAATTTCTGGTGTGAGCGGCTATGATATTTCAAGGGGTTGAGCATAGCGATTGCCCGAAGGGCAGACGCCAGAGATATATTGCAATTCGCCAACAGAATCATAATTTACGCGACGAACGTAATATTTTTTGTCCAAAGTCCAAATGCTAAAGGAGATTGTGTAAAGTGTCTGAGTTTTTCCCGATTGTATTCCTTAACGGGTTTACCTTATTTGCTGGACTAATTGTCGCCATTGGTGCTCAAAACGCCTACGTTTTGCGTCAAGGTCTCAAACGCGAACATGTTTTCGCGACTGCAAGCATCTGCTTCCTATGTGACGCCACTCTAATTATCATCGGTACTATAGGGTTCGGTACACTAAGCTCGAATATTCCAGAACTAACTAATATAGCTCTATGGGCTGGCGTGGTGTTTCTTTTATTTTATGGCTTATATTCATTTAAATCTGCTTTTGCTCCAGCAGCGATAGATATAAATGAACAGGATATTCAACCAACAAGTCTTTGGAGCACTGTTCTGACGACGCTGGCACTCAGCCTCCTAAACCCACACGTCTATCTTGACACTGTGGTACTGGTTGGTGGTTTGGCAGCTCAATACACGGTGAGTGAACGCATTTTTTTCGCACTTGGCGCAATTCTTGCTTCCTTTATCTGGTTTTTTGCACTTGCATATGGCGCTGTTTGGCTAACGCCATTTTTCCAACGTCCATCTGCGTGGCGAATTCTTGACATTATTATTGGCTGCATTATGTGGTTTATAGCTGCATTACTAATTTTTCCTACGCTTAACTTTTATCAATTTTTGGCGTTGCAGCCTTGAATCCTGTGTGGATTTGGTAATTCCCAAATATCTGATTTTATTTGTTATTGTTCTACTAATATTTGAATTCCAACATTTCGCAGTTCAATTAGTAGTATAGCAAACTTACATTTAAACGGAACTTACCCCACAGGCTTTGAAACGCTAGTTTTAAAGCCCTATCAGTCGGGCTATCTGACTTTAGCCCCCGCCGAATACATGACTAGAATGTGAGCGAAACCGCCAGCAAATCGAAGGCTTTCTGCTGTAAAGGAGTTGGACTCGTCAGGTCGAAACTAACTGCAACACCCGCTAGTTTAGGCTGCATTCGAGTTTAAAATATTGAGATTTCTTACTCTAGTCAACCTCTGTACGGTTAACTAACGGGAATTTAGTTCAATTGCTAATGGATTAGGCTGCTCAATGACTACAGAATTAAATAGCGGTTCTCAAAGATCGCCAAACACTCTCCATGCTTGGGGTATAGCAGTGTTGCTTGTCGTCACCCTAATTTGGGGTACAAGCTATCCGGTTATCAAGGGAGCTCTCAGCAGTCTTTCTCCTTCTGCAATATTTGCAACCCGCTACGTAATAGCAGCGTTGCCGTTTACCCCCTATTTGCGCTTCCTGAATTTTTCCCTGCTACGGGATGGAGTCTTCTTATCACTCATACTGTTTCCTGCATCAGTCCTCCAAACCGTTGCCCTTGAGACGACTTCTGCCGATCGTGCTGCATTCATTGCCAGTTTCAACGTCCTCCTAGTTCCTCTGCTAGGGCAACTGCTAGGTCGGCAGGTGTTGCTAAAAACTTTCCTCGCCGCAGGACTTGCCATCTTTGGCATTGGAGTGATGTGTTGGGAGAGTGAACAACTCGCGATCGGCGATCTGTTGATCTTGGGCAACGCCTTCCTCTACTCGATCTACACTCTTAAGCTTGAGTCCACCACGTTGCGCCATCCCATTTTGCCACTTGCCGCGATCCAGCTTTGGGTGATAACAATATTTTCTTTAATCTGGGCCGCTCCAGATCTGGTTACACAACAGGAAGCAATTGGCGCGAATCTTGGTATTCTTTTATACATTGGCTTATTTGATACTGCTGCTACGATTGTGCTTCAAGTATTAGCTCAACGATGGGTTAACGCTTACCAGACGGCGCTAATTTATACCCTAGATCCGATTTTCGCAGCGGTTTTCTCGTTTCTACTACTGGGAGAGAAACTGGGAGTACGCGGTCTGATTGGCGCAGCTTTTGTACTGGTGGCAATGGTTTTTGGTCAAAGCAAATCTCAGGACGCTGAGCACAATGGCGAAATCCAGGTTAACGAGTCGATAGTCGCAGCGCTGCCAGATTCGGATACTGAGCCCATTAACGCTCCCGTGTCGCTTCAGAGTAACCTCGTGCAATTAGAATTAGATTTGTAATTTGTATTAAGAGTGAGGAAAATGGGTTTCGATATTTTTATCCAGCAAACAGAGAAAGGTAGAGGCGTTTTTGCCAGCCGAGGCTTCCGTAAAGGTGAGACTGTGGTGGTTGCACGCCGAGTCGATATCTTGCCCGAAAGAACTACTCACACCTTTCAGATGGACTTTGACCTGCATATAGAATCAGATGAACCGGGATCACTGATCAATCATTCTTGTAGCCCAAACACAGGGGTGAGGAATAATCAATTCGGAGCCTACGATTTCGTGGCATTGGTTGATATTCCTTCTGGAAGCGAACTTACCTGGGACTACTCTACAACAGAGTACAGTTTCATTGACATTCCCAAATGTTGTTGTGGCTCCACCGAATGTCGATCGAAGCTCCTTGGATATAAATTTCTCCCTGACGAAATCAGGAAAAACTATGGTGAGTTTATCGCCGATTACCTCAAGGTAACTAAGCGTGAAAGTTTCCCTATGAAGGATTTGGCTATTAAATAAATATAGTGTTTCTCGCTTGAGTGAGAAACATCTTGTTGAGATTTTGTAGGGTAGGTATTGCCCACCCTCATCGAATTGCTTAGACTGCAAAGCTTTGATGGGCAGTACCCACTGCAAGGTTTCCAGAATGCCTTCTCTTACAGCACTTTGCACTGCTAGAAAATCCAGATTATTTTTGGAGAGCCACGAGGTGATTAATTTTTTTGACAAGAGTAGAAGTTTTTTGTGCTATCATTTGTTTTAATTCTTGCAACACAATTTTACAACAGAAATTTTATACATAAGGAGTAAGCATGAAACCTTTAATCAACCAATTCATTTTAAATGATGAATACAAACAAACATCGCAGCTTTGCGAATTACGTCATCAGTTTGCTAAAAATCAGTATGTTTATTTACCCAATCTGTTTACTCCAACAATATTTTCTATATTAAGATCGGAGGTTGATAGATTAGAAGAATTTGCTACACATAAAAACTATCAGACAAACGGAATAGAGACTGCTCGTAACATGAAGGTATTTGGTGGGATGAAGGTATTTGAAAAATCTCCTGCACTTAGCATACTTTATACTCATCATGAACTGCGAACCTTACTTAAAGAAATAACTGATGGGCCTATCTATCATAGTACTAATGAAGAAATTGTAGGTTTACATTATCTATTAGAAACGGGTAATACTCATGGATGGCACTTAGATGATAACCCTTTTATACTCATCATGATATTTTATGCTCCATCAAAAAGTAACGGAGGAACTGTGGAATGTATTCCTAACTGGGTATCTTATGCTCAAAAAATGGGTTATCAGCAAAATGAACCAATAGGGAATTATGTAGAAAAATGTAGAAAAAAACATTTAGTTCAGGAGTATTACCATGCTCCAGGTGACGCCTATTTAATGAGAGCAAATCAAGTATTGCATCGAGTAACTCCTCTTAAAAAAGAAAATGAGAAGAGGGCTATGGTTGGGTTCGACTATGGTTATACTCTAGAAGTAGTTAATACAGATAGAGTAACAGGATTATATGATTAATAATACTTAACTTCTGGTTCCCAATTTATTACGAGACAACGGAGTATATTTCCCTTGCCATTCCAGAATGTTGTTGTGGCTCCCCTGAATGTCGATCGCAGATCCTTGGATATAAGTTTCTCCCTGACGAAATCAAGAAAACGTATGGTGAGTTTATCGCCGATTACCTCAGAGTAACGGCACCTGAAACGGAACTTCCCCCGCGCGATCTTAAAGTTCCTAGTATTGCCCCCATCAGTAGGGCGATCGGGCTTTAGCCCCCGCCGGATACATGACTGGAATGTCAGCGAAACCCCCAGCAAATCGAAGGCTTTCTGCTGTAAAGAAGTTGGGGCAGTCAGGTCGAAACTAACTGAAACACCCGCTAGTTTAGGCTGCACTCGATTTTTAGCGATCGTCGATAAATTAGTCAGTAATGTCCGAAAACTTTGAACGGGAAACTTCTCCAAAGTATGCTTTGTTGAAGCTTTCCGTTTCGCCGGAGTGGCAGACAAAACCTGGACAACCACCGCACCAGACTCCGAAGGATCTAACCACTCGTCATCCTCGAACAACAACGGTGCTAAGGGCGATCGTATATCCCATCTAAGTTTGCTTCCATTTCCATCTTCTGGCTGTTTCGTTCGTAGCTGATTTTGGTTCATAACAAGGACTAAAGTCCTTAACTCCTAGAAATTTCCTCCCCAAGGTACGGATGTTAAATCGTAAAAATTAACTTGACGCAGCCTCTCTAATTCCTTGAGCCATTCTTGTTCGGCACAGAATTGTTGGTGATATTCTATAGCCTCTTCGCCACTGCTAGCGGCCTTGGCTTTTTCCCACATATTGAGTGCAATCCGGCGGCGCTTCATGCTGATAATTTGCTCGATACAGGCGAGGGCAGATCTAATTACTAGAGGGGCGCGATAAACGTTTCTTTGTGAGAACTCGTTTAAGTGAAATAAATGAGAAATTTGATGGAGTTGATGGGGATATTCAATGAAGCTATCTTGCAATTTTAATATTAACTCAGAAGGCGCTACTTGTAAAGACATTTTGTGCAATATTTCTGCATTCACAATCTGATGCCACAAAAATCTGTGGTGAGAAAGGCTAAACTGCACGTCTCTAGCTTCTATTGCTTCCCTGACATCTTGGCGGTGTTCTGGACAGTGCAAGTAAATTTGCAATAATTGCGCTTCTGCTTCTTCTAAAAGACTGCGGGCAACGGCAGATAAGCTTGATTTTGAGCTTGTATTTTCGCTGGTTGCACGCTGCTTTTTATATTGTTTGTTCGGCTTCAGCTTGTTTCTTATTAACAGGGGCATTGTCAAAGATTCGTCTTGACTCTGCCGCTTGGCCCAATCGCTGCTTACTTGATTGAGCAAGTTCTCTGCGAGCATTTTGGTGAGTCTATAATCTCCTTTGCTGAGAATTTCGGCGCACTTTTGCAGGTAATGTGCTAGCTGATTGTCGTCAGTGATATTTGTTAATAATTTGACGATTTTTTTTGTAACTTGCTGGGAAGTATCTGCTTGCTTCAAATCTTGATTGAGGAGCATTTGTTGCAGTTGCCAGTCGATCCACAACGGAGCATTTTCGAGCAATTCTCGATATTGTTCTGGGGAGTATGTTTTGAGATATTCGTCGGCATCTTTGCCGTCGGGAATGTTGAGCACCCGCAGTTGCACTTCTCCTTGATAAGCGAGTTTTTCTATTTCTCCTATCGCGCGTTCTGCTGCTTGAGTTCCTGCTTTGTCGGCGTCGAAGTTGAGGATAATTTGTTTGGAGTCAGTGTACCGCAATAACTGCCGCACTTGGTTTAAACTTAACGCTGTGCCGAGGGAAGCGACGGCGTTGGAGATGCCGGCGGCCTGAAGTGCGATCGCATCAAAATACCCTTCTACCACCACTGCGCGATCGGCTTTGCTAATGGCTGTTTTTGCTGTATCTAAGGCGAATAAAGTTTTGCCTTTGTCGAACAGTTCTGTTTCGGGAGAATTGAGGTATTTCGGCTGTTCGTCGCCGAGAGCTCTGCCGCCGAAACCGATGACTCTGCCTTGGGTATCGCGAATGGGAATCATAATGCGATTGCGGAAGCGATCGTAATAGCCGCTGCCTCCTGATTTGCGCGGTACAATTAATCCAGCTTGTTCTACTAATTGCGCCGGATAGTTTTTCTGTTCTACCAAATAAGTGTAAAGTGCTTCCCAACCTTGGGGTGCATAACCTAATTGAAATTTTTGGATAGTTTCTTCGCCCAGCTTGCGCTCTGATTTGAGATATGCTAAGGGCTCTTCTCCTTGGGTTTGCCGCAAAGCGTGTTCGTAAAACTTGGCTGTTAGTGCTGAGATTTCATACAGTTGTTCCCGCAGAGAAATTTGGCGCTGCAATTCTTGTCGGTGTTCCGGTTCGACTGTTTTGACGGGAACTTGATAATTTTTAGCTAGTTCTAATACTACTTCGCTGAAAGGGCGTTTCTCCAATTCCATGAGAAACTTAAAAGCATTGCCCCCTGCACCGCAGCCGAAACAATAGTACATTTGTTTGCCGGGACTGACTGTAAAGCTGGGAGATTTTTCGTCGTGAAATGGACACAAACCTACGAATTCTTTCCCGCGTTTACGCAACACGACGCGACCGGAAATGACATCTACTATGTCGGCTCTTTGTTTGACTTCTTCGATTGTTTCTGGATGCAGCCGGGGAACTTGCATAGGGCTATTTTAGGCAAATTGAAAGTATAGCGGAAGGAAGAAGGAAGAAGGAAGAAGGAAGAAGGAAGAAGGAAGGAGGAAGAAGGAAGAAGGAAGGAGGAAGAAGGAAGAAGGAAGAAGGAAGGAGGAAGAAGGAAGAAGGAAGGAGGAAGAAGGAAGGAGGAAGGAGGAAGAAGGAAGGAGGAAGAAGGAAGAAGGAAGACAAGCAAGGGTTTTAGTAATTGAGAAAGTGTTAATCGTCTTAGGGATTGCTATATGTTTATTTTGAGCTATCGCACATTTTTAGTAAAGCACAGGACTGACTTTCAGGAATTGCGCACAAAAGCTCAAGAAACCGGGTTTTTATACCAGGGCCAATGGCTGTTACCATGTTTTTTGGTAAAAAACCCGGTTTCTGCCTAGGGCATAACTTTATTGTAAGATATTTACACTAACTGTAAGGAGCATCGAAAATAATGCGAATTTTAATGATGGGCGGTACTCGGTTTATCGGGGTTTATCTTACTAAGATTTTAGCAGCACAAGGGCATGAAGTCGTGTTGTTTAACCGGGGCAACAAGCCTGTACCGGTTGCGGGCGTGAAACAGATTCAGGGCGATCGCACAAATGTCGAACAACTGCAAGAAAAGTTATCGACGGTCGAGTTTGACGCCGTTTTTGACAACAACGGCCGCGAACTCAGCGATACAAAGCCTTTAGCTGAAATATTTAAAGGGCGGGTGCAGCACTTTGTTTACATGAGCTCTGCGGGGGTTTATTTGAAGTCGGATCAAATGCCTCATATTGAAGGGGACGCTACCGATCCTAAAAGCCGGCATTTGGGTAAATGCGAAACCGAAAATTACTTGGCCGAGTCCGGTTTGCCTTGGACTTCGATTCGCCCGACTTACATTTACGGCCCACAAAATTATAACGATTTAGAGGCTTGGTTTTTCGATCGCATTGCGCGCGATCGACCGATTCCGATTCCCGGTAACGGAATGCACTTCACGCAGTTGGGGCACTGTCAGGATTTGGCTAAAGCAATGGCGGCGGTTTTGGGCAACTCTAGGGCGATCGGGCAAATTTACAACGTTTCGGGCGATCGATTTGTCACCTTTGACGGTTTAGCCCGCGCCTGCATTCAAGCCGCAGGCAAATCGCCCGATGCGATTAAGATTGTACACTACGATCCGAAACAATTTGACTTCGGCAAAAAGAAAGCTTTCCCGATGAGATTGCAGCACTTTTTCGCTTCAGTTAATAAAGCTGTCACCGAGCTTAACTGGCAGCCGGAATTTGACTTAGTTTCGGGATTGAAAGATTCTTTTCACAATGATTATCTCGTTTCAGGACGTGACAAAGCTGAGATAGATTTTTCTGTCGATGATGAGATTTTGAAATCCATTTAAAGTAAAATTAAAGTAAGGTGCAGACTACGCACCTTACCAAGGTGAAGGGATAAAAATAGCAAAAATAGCAATGCAATTAATGATTTGAAGTTACAGATATCGATCTAACCGCCCCAACAGATAATGACCGATCGCCAATTGACTAATGACTTCTTTGGCGTTGAGCTTCGTACAAGATGAGGGCTGCGGCGATCGACACATTTAAAGATTCTACGCCGCGACTCAGGGGGATTTGGATTTGCCGATCGGCCAAACTCCTCAATTCTTCCGACAAACCAGAGCCTTCGTTCCCCAAAACTATCAGAGTCGGCACTCGCAAATCTACTTCCCAATAACTTAAACTGGCTCCGGCGACGGTTGCTAAAATTTGCATTCCTCGATTTTTATACGCCCAGACTTCGGCGGTTAAATCTGGAGTGACTGCCATTGGCAGCTTAAACCAAGCTCCTGCCGAGGCGCGCAGCACTTTGGGATGGTCTAAATCGGCGCTGTCTGCGCTTAGCAGCAAACCGTCGGCATTAGCAGCCGCAGCCGTGCGGACGATCGCCCCCAAGTTACCGGGATCTTGGATTGTTTCTAGGGCTATTCCTAAAGTTGACAATTTTGCGGGATCTGTTGCAGTGCGGGGTGCGGTGGCGACAATGCCGTCGGGTTGGACTGTCGTGGCGATCGACTCTAATACTTTGGCACTTACTAACTCTGTGCGATCGGCTAAATTAGCAACTTCCTCCCAAAGTTTCCCGTGCTCCTCCAGCCATTCGGGAGTGCAGCAAACCGTTGCTAGCGGGTATTTGGCAGCGCAAGCTTCCTCCAGCAAGTGCGTCCCTTCGAGTAAAAATAATTGTTGTTCCCTGCGTCCCTTCGAGCTGTGCAGCTTGCGGATTTCTTTAACTAGGGGGTTTTGAATACTTGTCAGCATTGTTTAATTCAGCAGAGCGAATGGGGTTATTGCCTTTACCGGGTTAACCCCAAACTTCTTTCTGCCTTTGGAATGCGGAACCCGGGACTTGAACCCGGAAGGCTTGCACCACATGAACCTGAATCATGCGCGTCTACCAATTCCGCCAGTTCCGCATCGGTCACGAATTACTACTGTGCCCTATCTTTGGGAAACTGTCAAGTGTTTTGGGGAATTTATTTTTTTGTGGGCTGCGAGTAATAGGGAGAACTTTGAGATCCCCCCTATCCACCCTGCTGAGGAATAAAAAATAAATAACTTATATCATGTCCCGGTACTTACCCATAATTAAGCAGCAACTAGAACTTGAGGCCACCAGTGAAAGTTTGTCAAACCCCGAATTAAATCTTGTTGTTGGAGTAATTGTTTGCAACGATCAAATAAAACCTCTTCTAATTCATCAAGGTTTTCAAATGTTCGATTAGCAAGAGGCTCATTTGTAAGTGGCCAAAGTCTTTCTGCGCCTTTGTAGTTCTGGAGAGTGAGATGGCATCTCAACAATGTGAATACCTTTTGGGACTTCAAGTTTCCCGGCAGTATGCCAAAGATCTCGATCCAAAGCTAGTACAACTTGCTGATTTTCCCCAAGCTTAAAATGTTGAGCTTGCATCCGCTAAAACTTGATTAAAAATTTCGGTATTTACAAAGGGTAGAATCCACCAATATGTTTCTCCCGACTGCGGATGAACTTTCGCCGTATAACCATAACCATTGAAATCGCCAATTAACGTTTGCTACGGGTACTGTCCATTCATCTACCCACATCTTTCTAATTATTGGTTTAAGCCCGACTCTATGTTCATCCATTGTCCAAACTTCTACATCGGCGTCGGCGTACTTTTCTTGAACTTGAGTCACCGTTTTTGCTAGTTTTTTTTCCATTGTTCCTGTTCCGTAAAGTCTGCTTCCTGATGAGAGGGTCGAGCTACTCTCAAACGTAGTCTCATTGCCTTCAAATACTCCCAGCCTCGTTGTCTACTAACTGAACTTCCTAATAATTCACTCATCCAATTTGCAACTTTCTGTCCGTTCCAAAGCCCACCAACAGTTGGAGGTGATTGTAGCGCTTGCCATAGTTGTGGTTGTTGCACGTCATTCAAAAGTGTATCGGCACCTTGATGTTCATGCCTTTTATCTCCAAGTGATTTTGGACCAATGCGGTTATACCCCCAAACTAGTTCATAAATCCAACTGAGACTGTAACCAGTTATTTGTGAAACCTCTCGGCTACTTCTGCCAGATGCTAATAACCAGATAATTTGGTAATGACTTATTTCAACAGGGTATGAAGCTTGACGGTAACGCTGTTCTAGTTCTCGTAACGATAGATGTGGTTCAATGCTAATACGTTTTGGTATGGGTCAGATAGGATGCTTTTTACAAAGGGTATAAGCTGAGACGCAGCTAGATTGTATAATATAAAAAAATAAGCAATCATTAGTTATAGTGTATGCCAGCCAAAAATCATCTATCTCAAAATCAAAAACAGAGACTCATTAAAATACTAAAAGAGTCTGACGATAACTATGTGAGGGAAAAAGTTCTAATTTTATTGCTAATAAATGACGGGAAAACTTATCAAGAAATTAGTGAATTTATGGAGATTGCTTACACAACAGTAGCTTATTGGTCAGTGCATGGCGACCCAGATAATTTGG
>NZ_JAUBTB010000047.1:0-29268 GCF_036704965.1 Microcoleus sp. F10-B2
ATGGTTATTAAATGGGAGCGAAAAATCAAAAATAAAGGCAATGCTATTTTATCCGGTTTAGCTGCGTAGCAGCTTATTTATGCTTCGCGATCGCCAGCCCAAAATGCTCACTCATCCCAAAATTCGTGGTGTAACACCCTCGCGGGTGCCAAAGGTGGGATCAATTTTAGCGTGAGGTTCTTTCTCTAGAGTCATGTTTAAGTCGTCCAGGACTGTGAGTGACTTGGCGCCACCACAAACGCAAAAACTCGATGAGACTTAAATTGAACGTTTTCGGTTCCCGATCGGTCTAAATTCAACAGACGCCCGATCGGTCTAATTTATATGTACTTAGTAAAGCACTTTCAGATTAAAAAAGAGCTGAGTCCCTGGCTTAGCGGGCTCCTTGCCACTTCCCTGCTGGCAGGAGTAGGCTACACAGCTTACAGCCAACTCACAGTCAAATCCAGCCGCGAAACCAGACGCCAGGAAAAAACCGTTGCTGTCGAAAGGGTGAACCTGCCGATTACAATTTCGGCAAACGGCACAATTGTGCCCGAACGTTCCGTTAACGTCAGCCCCAAAACTTCAGGAATGCTCAAAAGTTTGCTTGTCAAGGAAGGAGATAGAGTTGAACAAGGGCAGATTCTCGCCTACATGGACGACTCCAACCTCCAAGGGCAACTTACCCAAACTCGCGGACAACTCGCAGCCGCAGAAGCAAACCTGGAAAAATTGGTCAACGGCACTCGAACTCAGGACATTGCTGTGGCTAAGGCAGTGTTAGCTGAACAACAGGCAAGTCTGGAAAAATTGCTCAACGGCAATCGAAGCCAAGACATTGCTGTAGCTGAGGCAGCGTTAGCGGAACAACAGGCAAGTCTGGAAAAATTGCTCAACGGCAATCGAAGCCAAGATATTGCTGTAGCGGAGGCAGCGCTAGCTGAACAACAGGCAAATTTACAAAAATTGCTTAAGGGGAATCGGCCTGAAGACATCGCCCAAGCAACCGCCAAACTCAGAGATGCCGAATACGCCAAAAACCAAGCTGAGGAAGACTTTCAGAGAAATCAGGAACTCTATAATGCCGGGGCGATTGCTTTGCAAGTTGTCAACAACTCCCGCACCGCGCGCGATCGAGCTCAAACGCTAGTCAGGCAAGCCGAACAAGCTGTAGCTTTGCTGCAAGCGGGTACTCGCCCCGAAGAAATCGCTGCGGCGCGGGCTGCTGTGGAGCAAAAACGGCAAGCTTTGACCCTGGCGCGATCGGGCGCACGCCCGGAAGACATCGCTGCAGGACGGGCCGCAGTGGAGCAAAAACGGCAAGCTTTGGCCCTGGCGCGATCGGGCGCACGCCCGGAAGAAATCGCTGCGGCGCAGGCCGCCGTCGAGCAAAAACAGCAAGCTTTGGCGCTGCTAGAAGCAGGTTCCCGCCCCGAAGACATCGCCCAAGCCCGCGCCCAAGTTCTTGCAGCTAGAGGCAGCCTGCAAAGCGTTCAAGCCCAGATCGACGATACTGTGCTGCGGGCTCCTTTCACCGGCACTGTCACCCGCAAGTACGCAGATCCGGGCGCTTTTGTGACTCCCACGACGGCAGGTAGTGCGGTTTCTTCGGCGACTTCTTCTTCGATTTTGTCCTTAGCTTCAAAAAATCAATTAGTAGCAAACGTAGCAGAAACTAATATTTCTCAGATTAAGATCGGCCAGGCTGCGTCTATTCAAGCCGATGCTTTTGCGGGAAAGACTTTTGCAGGTAAAATCAGTCAAATTTCGCCTCAGTCGATCGTCCTGCAAAATGTGACAAGTTTTGAGGTTAAAGCGGCAATTATTAATGACGATCGAGAAATGCTGCGATCGGGTATGAATGTGAATGTGGAATTTAAGGCCGGTGAACTTAAAAATGTTTTGGTAGTTCCGACTGCGGCAATTGTCCGCCAACAAAGGGAAACGGGGGTTTTTGTTCCCGGTTCAGAAGATGGCAAACCTGCTTTTATGCCGATTAAGACTGGTATGACTGTGGATGACAAGACGGAAGTGCGATCGGGTTTGAAAGGAAATGAAAAAGTGCTGCTTAGCTTGCCCCCCGGATTGCGGCCTCGATCCCAAAATCCATCGCCGGGCGGGATTCCGGGTTTGCAACCGGGTGGTGGCGCGCGCTTGCGTTAGTGGGAAGAAAGAAGAAAAGCACTACACGGATTTTGACACGGATACACGGATTAATTATTGAGTGTGAGTCATATCAAATATGTTGGCATCAGAATTCTCGATCTCTTTCTTCTCTCCCTCTGTGTTCTCTGCGCTCTCTGCGGTTAAAAAAATCTTAATCCTCACCACTTAGGCATTACCTATTACCTATTCCCAACTACCTAATGAAATTACAAACTCGCCCAGTGATTAAGAAAATCTCTAACGTTCAAATCGCTTTCATGGCGACAGAGGCGCTGTGGAATAACAAATTGCGTACCAGTTTAACTATGCTGGGCGTAATTATTGGGATATCTTCGGTAATTGCCATTACTTCGGTGGGACAGGGAGTACAAAAATCAACTGAAGAACAGTTAAAGGCTTTGGGTACAAATGTGCTGTTGGTGTTATCCGGCGCTGCGCGATCGGGCGGTGTCAGTCAGGGAAGCGGTTCTGCTACTACCCTTACTTGGGATGACGCTAAGGCGATCGGCAAACAAGCTCCTGCTGTTAAGGCAATTTCGGCTTATTTGCAGCGCCAAGTGCAAGTCGTTTATGGCGGACAAAATTCATTTACTGCTATTTTGGGAACGGATTTAAATTATCCCGATGTCAAGAACATTCAACCTCAACAAGGACGGTTTTTTAACGAGGATGAATTGAATGCTGCTGAGCCAGTGGTTGTCCTCGGTTCTAAGGTTCGAGACGAACTTTTTGGAGCCGGAGTTAATGCGCTATCCTCTGATATTCGGATTCAGGGCAACCGCTACAAGGTCATTGGAGTGATGGAAAGCAAGGGGTCTGTAGGGGGAACAGATCAGGACGATCGAGTGTATATTCCCCTGAAAAATATGTCTTCGCGGATTGTGGGGAGAAATTCTTTAGCGGGGATTGCAATATCGGGTTTTTGGTTGGAAACGGCGGGCGAAGCGGATTTAGCGGATGCTCAATTTCAAGTGGAAAATATCATGCGCTTGCGCCACAATATTTATCCGCCACAACCGGATGATTTTCGAGTTGTCAATCAAGCTGAGATAGTTAATACTTTCAGCAATGTGATCGGTTTATTTACGGTTATGATCGGAGCGATCGCCGGAATTTCTTTGGTGGTTGGCGGCATCGGTATTGCTAATATTATGTTGGTGTCTGTTGTGGAGCGCACTAAGGAAATCGGGATTCGCAAAGCGGTAGGTGCTACTAATGCAGCAATTCTCATTCAATTTATGGCGGAATCTATTTTAGTTTCCACGGTGGGGGGAACGGCGGGTATTGGGTTGGGAATTGCGATCGCCTTTGGGGCTTCGACAGCGTTCAAATTTCCGTTTGTGGTTTCTGTATGGTCGATTACAGCAGGTTTTGGGCTATCCTTTACTGTAGGCTTATTAGCTGGAGTATTGCCGGCTCGGAATGCGGCTCGCTTAGATCCGATCGCAGCTTTGCGGAATGATTGAAGTTAGTGACGTTTGCCCCAGTTAAATTGAACAGTCCTGGACGCACGAGCGGTCTGAAACCGGGTTTGATGGACGATCGGACTTCGTTGTCGGCCGCAGATTCGCTAACGCGACTCAGACAAAAATCACGTCTAAACAGGCTGCAAACGCTGACAGGCAAAGGGTTTGAGGTTTAATCGGGTTCGGTCGAGAACTGATAAGGGTTTGGGATCTGACCAAAAATTTCAAAGGTGGTACCCGCCACGCGATTTATCCGTGGAATCAATCCCAAATCTAAAATCGAAAATCCTCAAGAAAGAGCATTTATCTCGCGCAAGTAAATCTCAAATCTCAAATCTCAAATCGCGCAATCGATTGACGGGGCCTCAAACTCTTTTCCTTACCTAGACAGCTTTTCAGGTCTTTGAGGGGCTAGAAAATGTCTAAGTCCCATTAGAAATAATATACCTTTATTCAAATATAATAACAAAAACCCCTTATCCAACAGGCAATTTCCATGTTAGAAGCATTGGTATTGGCGACAGTATTTTGCGGATTTTTTGGTATCATCTTTAAAAAGAACCTGATCATGAAAATCGTCTGTATGGATGTCATGAGTACAGGGGTTATAGCCTATTACGTGGTGGTGGCATCGCGAGCAGGCTGGCTGACACCAATTATTTCAAAGGGGAAAAGTGTCGCTTACGCCGATCCGGTGCCCCAGGCGGTGATCTTAACGGCGATCGTGATCGGCTTTTCGATTCAGGCTTTAATGCTGGTCAGTGTGATGAAGCTGGCACGAGATAATCCGACATTAGAAAGTAACGAAATCGAGATCGATAACACGCCATGAATACCCTGACGCTAGCCTGGATTGGACTCCCGTTTTTTGTCGGGTTTAGTATTTATTTGATTCCGAAGCTTGATAAGTATCTCGCAATATTCGGAGCGCTCGTATCTGCTGCCTATGCGTTCCTGCTTTTTGCTATGCCGTCAGCGGTGACGCTGGAGTTACTGGATAATTTCAGTGTCACGTTGTTAGTCGATCGCTTGAGTGGCTATTTCATCTTAACCAATGCCTTAGTCACAGCAGCGGTGATTATCTACTGTTGGCCCACAGATAAGACGGCATTTTTTTATGCACAGATTCTCATGGTGCACGGCAGCCTGAATGCGGCTTTTGCCTCTACTGATTTTATCAGTTTATATGTCGCATTAGAGGTCAGCGGCATTGCGGCGTTTCTCTTGATTTCCTATCCTCGCACCGATCGCTCGATTTGGGTGGCTTTGCGCTATCTATTTATTAGCAATACGGCAATGCTGTTTTATCTAGTCGGTGCCGTGCTGGTTTATAAGGCAAGTCATTCGTTTAGTTTTGCCGGCTTGGGTGCAGCACCCCCAGAGGCGATCGCTCTGATCTTTATGGGACTCTTGGTTAAGGGAGGTGTGTTTGTATCGGGGTTATGGCTACCGTTAACTCACTCGGAATCAGAAACGCCTGTGTCGGCTTTGCTGTCAGGGATTGTGGTCAAAGCCGGGGTATATCCCCTCGTGCGCTGTGCCCTGATGGTGGAGGAGGTGGGGGGTATCGTCCAGATATTTGGCGTCGGGACGGCGCTGCTGGGCGTGTTCTGTGCCGTTTTAGAAAAAGATAGCAAACGGATGTTGGCTTTTCACACGGTTTCGCAGTTGGGCTTTATCCTCGCTGCACCGTCCGTGGGCGGGTTTTATGCGCTGGCCCACGGTTTGGTCAAATCGTCGCTGTTTCTGATTGCAGGATCGTTACCGAGTCGTAATCTCAAAGAATTGAAACAGAAGCCGATCGATACCAAAATCTGGATTGCCTTAGTCATAGCTAGCTTATCAATCTCTGGCTTTCCCTTATTGGTTGGCTTTGGGGCAAAGGTGTTGACGGTGAAGAATTTGGGATTCTTGCCAGCGATCGGGATGAATATCGCAGCAGTTGGAACAGCAATCTCTTTTGCTAAATTCATCTTTCTACCCCGTGGCGGACAAACAGCAACAAAACCCGGTTTTTGGCCTGCGGTGTTGCTGTTACTAAGCGGGCTGATTGCAGCCAATGCTTTTGATGTTCAGGCTTATACGCTGGAAAATATGCTTAAGGCGATCGCCATCATCGGCATTGGTTGGTTAGCCTATTTTCTAATTTTTCAACGCACAGCAATCAAACTGCCACGTATGCTTGAACAATTCGATCATTTGGTCGGTTTTATGAGCTTGATTTCGCTCCTACTATTCTGGATGGCATTACCAAAATGATTGGACAGCTAATATTAAGACTGACGATCTGGTTTTTACTTACTGCCGATTTTAGTTTGGCAAATATTGCGATCGGCATCATCATTGCTGCCCTGTTGCCGCGCAGCTACGTACCCTCGGAACCTTTGAGGGAATGGTTGAGGGTGTTGGGTAAAATCTGCATGGCGATTCCGATAGCTTATTTAGAAGCATTTGAACTCATCCTCCGTCCCCACAGGCACGAAGATGTGATCCTGGAAAAAGTGCCCAACCATCGATCGCCCCTGCTGATATTCCTAGATGTCTTCCTGATCACTTTTACACCTAAGACAATTGTCGTAAAATATCACGAAGATGGTTTTTATGAAGTACATCGGGTGCGACGAACTTCTAGTAGCTAGCTGAAGTTTTTTCGGAATTATTTAACCGCAGAGGACGCAGAGAACGCAGAGGAAGAGAAGAGAGAAATCAACAATTCCGATTTAGTTAAGGAAGAAACAATCAGGAGGGCACACAATTGAACAACTTGAACAACCTGATTCTAATTTTGATGATTTTGGCTCTGCTCATACCCATGTACGAGGTATGGAAAGATCGTGATATCTGGCAGACAATGTTGGCGTTTGCCAGTATTTCGACGAAGACGGCAATCATCGCTCTCGTCATCTCAGTCTGGCGCGATGATTGGATGATCGGTGTGGTGGCGGCGATTATCCTCAGTGTGGGTAATGCTGGCTTGATGTTGTTGGCACATATAATCAAACGTATCAGTGAAGCATGATCGTAATAAATGTATTGAGCTATACCTGCATCGGTATAGGGATTTTTTTCTGGTTTTGGGGTACTTCTTACTTACTTGGGAAGCGATCGGTTTTGTATAAACTGCACAGTCTTTCGGTAGCAGATACGCTTGGATCAATGTTGATTGTCGTTGGATTGCTGCTGAAAATACCCAGTAAATGGCCTCTGCTGATTCTGGCGCTTATTTGCTTAGCAATGTGGAACACAATGCTGGGATATGTGTTGGCCTATTGTTCCAAAACAGGGACTAATTATGAACGATAATAGCTACATTTATGTACTCGTCGCTCTGCTACCCTTAGCTGCTTGTATGGTGGTATTTCAGGTCAATCCATACCACGCATTGGTACTGCGGGGGGTATTGGGAGCGATCGCCGCCTTGGTATACGCGATTTTAGGCGCGGCGGATGTGGCATTGACCGAAGCCTTGATGGGCACCCTGCTCGCGATTACACTTTATGCAGTGACGGTGCGTTCATCCCTCGTGCTGCGTCTGGGTGTAATCGCAGAGGGGACAGAGGGCGATGCTATACCAAACGACAAAACCGCAGGTCATTTTAAGCAACTGATAGAGGACATCCGCACAGTTTTTCAGAAACGCCATATGCGCCTGGAATTAGTTCCCTATGCCAGTGCACAGGCATTGCAGCGGGCGCTGATGGAAAAAGAAGTTCATGCAGCTTGTTCCCCACAACACGAACTAGAACACAGCGGCGAAGCGCAAGTTTATGACACCGCAATCAGAGTTCGGCGTGTCTATGACATCATGCAAACCGAACTTTCATCACCGGGGACAACCCTAACCTATGTAAATACACCAGACGCAGAGGAAAAGCATTGATGAAGTGGGTTTACGTTGTATCAGGGATAGCGCTGTTTGTCAAAATGCTGCTAGTCGCCAATCCAACAATGGACTTATCGCAGCAAAGTTCGATCGTCGAATTGGTTGTTCAAGATAGTGGAGTACCCAATGCGGTTTCCGGTATCATTTTGCGAAATCGGCTGTATGACACGATCTTTGAAGTCGTGGTATTTACGATCGCCATCTTGGGTGCCAGTTTTATGCTAGCAAACGAAAAGCCGTCCTGCGCCATATATCAGTTTACCGATCAACCATCGATTATTTTGGCGCGATTGGGAGCGACGATTGCCGCCTTGGTGGGTATCGAACTAGCAATTCGCGGGCATTTAAGTCCAGGGGGCGGTTTTGCGGCGGGTGTAGCGGGGGGAACTGCGATCGGCTTGGTGGCGATTACCTCATCACCGCAGTGGATGCAAGAAATCTATCAGCGCTGGCACGCCGCGACTTTGGAGAAGGTTTCGGTACTTGTTTTCATTGTATTATCCGTTATCACTCTGTCAGGATATGAGTTACCGCACGGAGATTTAGGCACACTTTTGAGCGGTGGCATTCTCCCCTTGCTCAATATCCTGGTTGCAGTCAAAGTCGCATTAGGATCGTGGGCGGTGATGTTGGTGTTTATTCGCTATCGGGGATTGCTATGAAAAATGTTCCGATCTCAAATCCATTGGCATCGAAATTATTCATTTGTTTCATTCTCTGACTCTGTGTCCTCTGTGTTCTCTGCGGTTTAATCATTCAGCAACAACCGTAAACGATATTTTACGTTTATAAAGCTTACGCACGAGCAGTCAGAAACCGGGTTTTTTGCGAAATACTTCGTTACACCCGCAGAAACGGTCAAAAACCCGGTTTCTTTGCTTTTAACAAGTAATTCCTGTGTACTCATCTGCGTTTATCTGCGTGCATCAGCGGTTAAAACATCCCAATCTCCAAGATATCAGCTTACACTAAACCAGCTCCAAAAATCTGATTTGCAGTCAGGTTCCAATCAGGAAAAGTTTGGGACACAATGCGATCGTTCTCTCGAAACTTGAGGATTTGATATTCACCATCAACCAAATTACAGACAGAAATTGTCGGTTGTTTGGGATTGCCAATAAAATTGCGTCCACCCAACGCAGCATAATCTACAATCCAATATTCAGGGATACCCATCTCCTCATAATCAGCATATTTCAAATAGTAATCATCGCGCCAATTGGTTGACACAACCTCAATTACCAAAGGTATCGATGCACCCAAACTGAGGACAGATTGTTTTTGCCACAATGTTTCGTTCACCAGATTTCCACGATTCAGCACCAACACATCAGGCAAATAACCAGAATCTTTTTCAGGAGGCCTAACTATCGCTTGGTTGGGGATACCGTATGGCAATCCCAGCCGTTTGGTTTCAAAGGAAACTTCGATTGTAAGAAACCCTTTAACTTCCTCGTGTTCGCCTACTGGTTGTGCCATCTCAACAATATCTCCATTATGCAGTTCGTAGCGTACCGCTGAATTTTCAGGCAGCCACTCCACAAATTCCTCGAAGTTTACGAGTTTGGGTAAAGCTTGAGTCATAGGTTTTCAGAATTACCGATAATATAAATTATATCTCTATCTATCTGCGTTTATCTGCGTGCATCTGCGGTTACAAATTCCAAATCTGCCAGCCTTGCTAGATTCAGACAATTTAAAATGCTGGATTTAATCGGCCGCTTTTCATCCCAAAATACGATCGCTGAATAAAAGTTAATTGCCGCCGGTGAATTCAAAAACTCAAAAGTTTGACGTGCAACTCTCTCGCTGTCAAAGCTGAGAAAGTAAACAGTATCATCGAAAATTGCAGGTTTATTAGCTATTTCACCGATTAACCTAAAATCCAATTTTTTATAAAGCCCGCAAATCGCAATTTTCCAAGGTTGGAAGCTATAATTGCCTACTCCAAAAATCGAAAATCGAGGGTTGTTTTGATAAATTTTGCTTTTGCGATTATCTAGATATTGCCCGCACTTCTCTAGATAAATTCCTGTTTTTGGAGCTATAGTGTTGATATTTTCGGTTGATTCACCGATGAATTTTTGAGTAACTAGGATATATCGATCGGTAGCATTAATGCGATTTTGAGCAACATCAGATCCTTTAAGTAGCGGAAATAGATAAGTTTCCTCAAGTTCGACAGCTTCCCCAAATCCATTGACAAACAAATTATCAATTTTCCGAAACTCCATCACATTCGAGCAGTCATGTTTGACGCCCGATCTCCATTTCGTCCCTGAATTTACAGCATATAAATTACTCAATTTATTGAAAGAATCTATATTTTTAACCAGGAGATTGTTGTGATATCCAATTCGATGGCAGTCAGAACTTTCTAAACTGCTAAATACATCGCAGAAGTAGTTTTGTGAGCTTGAGTCAAACTTGCAGTATAACAAACAGGCATCCACATTTGCACCAAAATACTTTTTAGCATCTATTTTGTAAGTTGCACAGCTAGCGAGATTAAGTTTTTTTGAATTAATGTAACTCAATAACTTTCTGGCCACGGAAGTCTTGCAAAGCATTGCCAGAGTGGCGTCACGATTTTGCAACCATTGGATCGCATGGATCAGCATCCATTCTGAGATATCGAAGTTACTTTTACCTGTTAGTGCATCTAAGCCAGTGTGCTTTTGAAAATTACTTTTTTTAGGCAAGTTTTCACTGCCAGTAGTTCCTTGTTGTGAGTTGGTCACCCAAGGAAAGTTGCCAAGTACCAGCACCCTATGATTAAATTGGTTGATTAATGATGTCCAGTCAAACTCAAAAAAATCTCCGTGCTTAACCTCACATCTTTCATCCTGTAACAATTCATGCTTAGCTCTTAATTCTCTTAAATAACTTTGATTTATTTCAACCCCGATAATCTTGCTGGCGGATGGAAACGAATTTGCAGCAGCTTTAATGAAATTACCTATCCCGCAAGTTGGCTCAATGATGACTTTGGGGTTAACATCAAGTTCTATCAATTTCCGACACACCATCTCGGCTAATTCCAGCGGTGTCTGAAAATCCCCGTATTCTAGTTTGGTTTTGCGATCGTTGGAACTCATCGGTTAGACTTATAAACTGCGATAACACCTTCCTGTTGTCCAGCACGCTCAATGACTCTTCCATACTGAAGTCGCCATTGCAACGCATTAGAAATGGTCAAAAAACCTTGCAATGGTGGGTTTCTCAGTATTTCGTCTGCAATGTTACCTGCTTCTATTTCGTCAACAGGTAGATTTTTGTCAAACATGAAAGCAAGCAAATCATCTTTATTGCCTTCATTGTCTAAAATATTGCGAATTCCACGGGTCATTTGAAAATCTGCTGTTCTTTCGGCACTCACGTAAATTGTATGCAAAATATTCAGGGTTGCACTTCGGATGGTACTGTTGTCTGTCTTTTCGTAAACAAAGATAATCAGTGAATATCCCAGCCCAAAAATCTTTTGCCTTGCAGATTTGAAAGGACATGACGACTGCGGTTGCCTAACGCTTGTTACCTTCACGTCAACCAATAGCCCAGGGAAATCGATGCCGCTTGCTGAATTACCATCTATAAATTCATACTGCTGCTTGAGATAGAGCCTAAACTTTTGCTCCAAATATGTCCCAACAGCCTTTCCGTCTGTGATGCCGTAAAGCAGAGGTTCCGGGTGTTGAGACTCGGCTGCTGAAAATATTGCCGCCTCAGAACAAAGAATTTGTACGGTCAGAGTCGTCATTTTGATGAACCACCAGATTATTTAATTTGCTGACCAATTAAACGGTATCATTAAAGATTGCAGGTTTATTACCTATTTCGCTTATCAACCTGAAATCCAATTTTTTATAAAGTCCGCAAGTTGTTGTGCCACTTATACTGTAACCATTTCGGGTTTGAGATCTGGTGATGCTGGCTCAAAGTACAACACCATGATTTGCTCTGGATGCAGCCCGACAGATTCATAAGTGCGTCCGTTACGATCGCTAAATTCCACCTCAAACGCTGTACCATCAGCCAACAGTTCGATCACTGTCCCAACTTGTCCGCGCCACAGGTTGTATTCAGGAATGTCAACGGTCAAGGCAACGACATCTAGTAATTTAATTGCATTCTTTACCACTTTTATTACATCCAGGTACTATAAATAATACTAAATCGGGGTTAGCTATCCCCTTTATAAATCTTCCACTTGGCATCATAGTCTATGCGATTGCTTCACTTCGTTCGCAATGACAATAAAAGGGGTTTCAAACCCAGATTTGGTATAATTCAAAAAATAGAGGGCGAGTTTTGCATAAAACTCAACTTTAAAAGTCCAATTTTATGCTCAAACCCGCCCTCGCAAAACTCACTTAATAAGCGTCTTGCAATTCGTAGAAATCAGGGGAAATATAATCCTTCCGCAGCGGCCAGCCTACCCAATCTTCGTTCATCAAAATCCGTTTCAGATTCGGATGTCCTTCGTAGACAATGCCGTACATATCGTAGGATTCCCGCTCTTGAAAGTCGGCTGCTTTCCAAATCCAGTAGACTGACGGTACTCTGGGATCTTCGCGGGGAATGAATACTTTGACGCGGACTTCTTCAGGCTTGGAAGCATTGTCTGTCAGCTTAGCCAAGTGGTAGACGCTGACTAAATCTTGTCCCGGCCCTTGGTCGTAGGCGCACTGGCACTGCATATAATTAAACCCGTAGGCATACAGTGCTGTTGACATCGGAATTAAGAAGTCTCGATCGACCTTTAATATCTCCACGCCCAAATTATCGGCCGCTAAAGCTTCGTGTTCAAACCCATTCTGAGTCAACCACTGGGAAACCTTCCCGGCTTCAACAATTGCAGATTCTGTCTCAGCCACGGTTTACCTCCTGTTTTTGTGCAGTCAGCAAAGCCGGCGGTACTGGCATTCCCATAGCTTCCGTCAATTCTTTCGGTGGCGCCATCCGGCCCGGAACTGACAAATATTTGCCATCCAAAATGTCGTCTACTACTTTCATTTTGTGGGGTCTGGTGTAGTAGCGGTGGGTGGGCTGCAAGTTGCCGCGTTCTTGCATCGAATCGTTGGCGATTTTTTTCCGCAGTTTGATAATTGCGTCAATAATCGCTTCTGGGCGGGGGGGACAGCCGGGGATGTACACGTCTACGGGAATCAGTTTGTCAACGCCTCTGACTGCTGTGGGGGAGTCTACGCTGAACATTCCGCCGGTGATGGTGCAAGCGCCCATCGCGATCACGTATTTGGGTTCCGGCATTTGTTCGTACAGCCGCACCAAAATGGGGGCGTACTTCATGGTAATTGTGCCGGCGGTGATTAGGAGGTCGGCTTGTCGGGGGCTCGATCGCGGTACTAAGCCGAATCTGTCGAAGTCAAAGCGCGACCCGATCAAAGCTGCAAATTCGATGAAGCAGCAAGCTGTACCGTAAAGCAGCGGCCACAAGCTCGAAAGTCTCGCCCAATTGTAGAGGTCATCAACCGTAGTTAGGATGACATTCTCTGATAATTCGGATGTGACTTCAGGGCGAATAGCGGGGTTGACAATTAGAGGTTTTTGTGATTTGTCAGAACTTAAGACCATTCCAAGGCTCCTTTGCGCCATGCATAGACAAGAGCAATAACGAGGATCGTGATAAAAAACAAGGCTTCGATGAAAGCCAACAGTCCTAGCTGGTTGAAAGCAACCGCCCAAGGATAGAGGAAGACGGTCTCTACGTCGAAGATGACGAAGACTAGGGCGAACATATAATATCTGATGTTGAACTGAATCCAGGCTCCGCCGATCGGCTCGACGCCGGATTCGTAGGTAGTGCGTCGGTCGTAGGGACGACTTTTCGGGCGCAGTACCTTAGACGCCGTGAGGGCGAGGATAGGGACTAGGCTGGAAATTAACAGGAAGCCTAAGAAATACTCGTAGCCGCTGAGTGCAAACACGGTGAATAATTACTGCCTAGGTGAAAGGGTTCTGTAACTTGTCTGTTACATTATATAGATTTTGGGTAGCTAAAATTACGAGTTGGTTGAGATTAATCGTCCATCTTCTGCAATAATTTTTAATGTATATTTTAAGATTAGCTTACCTACTCTTTTGGAGCTATGAGCGATCGAGCCACTGAAACTAAAACCCTCGATCGGCACGAGTGCCGCGCCTGCGGCTACGTCTACGATCCGAAAAAGGGCGATCCTAAAATTGACATTGCCCCGGGCACGGCTTTTGAAGATTTGCCCCAAACTTGGGTCTGTCCCGTTTGCGCAGCGCGCAAGTCGGCGTTTCAAAATCTCGGTCAGATGGAAGGGGTATCGGGATTTAAGGCAAATCAGCGTTACGGTGTCGGTGTCAACGGCATGACCGAAGGTCAGAAAAGTTTGCTGATTTTTGGCGGCTTGGTCGTTGGTTTCTTGTTGTTACTTAGTATGTATGGTTTGCAGTAAGACGATTGTGAGATTTTGGCAACGAATTGTAATGTTATTGGCCGCTGCGCTTATCTGTACGAGTTGCAGCACCATCGGTTCTGTGAGTTACAACCCCTGGCAAGTGATTTCCTTGCCGACGGAAGCTAATTTGCAGGATATTGCCTTTACGGGCAATCCTCAGCACGGCTGGGTTGTGGGTTCTGAGGCGACTCTGCTCGAAACGCTTGACGGCGGTACTAGCTGGAAGTCCATAGCACTAGATATCGACGAGCCGAGGTCGCGTTTTGCGTCGGTCAGTTTTTCTGGTTCAGAAGGCTGGATTGTCGGCCAGCCTTCTGTTTTGCTCCACACGAACGATGAGGGCAAGTCTTGGACGCGGATTGCTTTGAGCTCTCAGTTGCCCGGTTCTCCGAGTACGATCGCGGCTTTGGGCCCGAATTCCGCCGAGATGACCACCGATGTGGGGGCGATTTACCGGACTTCTGACGGCGGCAAAAATTGGAAAGCTGTCGTGCAGGATTCTTTTGGGGTAGTTCGCAATATCAACCGTTCTGAAGACGGAAAGTATGTTGCGGTTTCCTCGAAGGGCAATTTCTATTCGGTGTGGAAACCCGGACAAGAAGCTTGGGAACCTCACAACCGCAACAGTTCTCGCCGCCTGCAAAATATGGGTTTTACCAAGGACGGGCGTTTGTGGATGCTCGCCCGCGGCGGTCAGATTCAGTTTAGCGACCCGGAAAGTGCTGAAGGTTGGGGAAAACCGTTTTTTCCCGATCGCAAGGCGAGTTGGGGTTTGCTGGACATGGCTTACCGGACTGATAATGAAGTTTGGGTAGCCGGCGGCGGCGGCAATTTGCTGTGCAGTTTGGACGGCGGGAAAACTTGGCTAAAAGACCGCGAAGTTGAAGATGTTCCTGCTAATTTTTACAGGATTGTCTTTATGGGCCCCGATCGCGGATTTGTGCTCGGCGCGAGCGGTACTCTACTTAAATATCAAGGTTCAGCGCAAGCTGCTTGATAGTAGAATAGTAATAGAGATTGTCTGTCGATTTGTTGTTGAAAGGAGGATTCTAAATGGCTGGTACAACTGGAGAACGTCCGTTTGGGGACATTATTACAAGTATCCGTTATTGGGTAATTCACAGCATCACCATTCCGGCTTTGTTTATTGCTGGATGGCTGTTTGTGCAAACGGGTTTGGCTTACGATGCTTTCGGAACTCCTCGCCCTAACCAGTATTTCACACCGCAGCGGGAAGAAGTGCCGATTATCTCGGATCGCTTTGAAGCTAAGAAACAAGTAGATCAGTTCATTGCCAAGTAATTTAACAAGGATTTGGAAAAATGACGAGCAGAACCCCAAACAATGAGCCAATTTCGTATCCGATTTTTACGGTGCGGTGGTTGGCAGTTCATACTTTAGGTGTCCCAACAATTTTCTTTTTGGGCGCGATCGCAGCAATGCAATTTATTCAACGATAGGAGTTTACAATGCCTGAGCGCGTTCCTAATCCCAACGAGCAGCCTGTTGAGTTAAATCGGACTTCTCTTTATTTGGGTCTGTTGATGATTTTTACTCTGGGTATTTTGTTTTCCAGTTATTTCTTTAATTAACTGGTGTCTGAGTTGGCTTTCAAGAGTTCGATCGAATGTATTTAGCTGTGAAGTAGTGAGGTGATGGCTATGTTTAGTGAAAGTGGCAGAATTCCTTTGTGGCTGGTAGCTACTGTTGCAGGCCTCGGTGTTCTGAGCATTGTGGCTCTTTTCTTCTACGGTGCTTATGCCGGTTTGGGTTCTTCGATGTAAGGAGAATCAAGCTGATTTTCGGCTTTTAACCCCCCTGGAAAAAGGGGGGTTTTAATTATAGCCCTTCTCAGATAGATGAGGTACAAGTTGAGATTTGAGATTTGAGATTTGAGATTTGAGATTGGGGAATTGGGGAATTGTTAATTAATTCGTGAATACCTCATCTTTCCGAGAACCGCTATATGCGAAGTTTGTTGGTAAATCGGGGATAACTGTTATCGATAGTGTGGATTTGTTGGCAAGTTTATGAGAATTTAATCATCGGGTGAAAGGGGGATTTTTGGTGGTTGGGTAGAGATTTGCTCAATAAACGGATTCCGGGCAGGTTCACCAATAACTCCAAAATAGATCGCCACTAGCAGACGATCGCTAAGAGAGTGTGAGCCGATCGTGAAATTGGCCAAAAGTTGCGAGTAGAATGGTGCAAGAGCCGATCGCTCGATCGTAGTGCACAGCGAAATATGACCCCACCGCAGCCGCCCCGCAAACCTCAAACCGTCTTGGGTGCGATTACCCAAGCAGTCCAGACTATTGCCAAGGTTAATTTTAACCAGCTAGCGCTGAAACCGAATGCCAAAGTACCCGAACTGTGGGTACAGGATGCGGGTGCAGCTAAAGCTGAGGTTTATCCGCTGTTGGGCGATCGATATTTGTTAGGTCGATCGTCCAAATCTTCAGATATTGTAGTTCGCAATCCCGTTGTCAGTCACGTGCACTTATCCCTGTCGCGGGATACTCGGCGGCGGACTCCTTTTGTCATCAAAGATGAAGACTCCACCAACGGTATTTACAGGGGCAAAAGGCGAGTTAAAAATATGTCCCTGCGTCACGGAGACGTATTCACTTTAGGGCCGCCGGAACTAGCCGCCGCTGTCAGAATTCAGTACGTAGATCCGCCGCCTTGGTATTTGCAACTTTTGCGTTACAGCTTTTACGGCGTCAGCGGCATCACCGCTTTGATTGCCGTGTTGGTAGGTATGGAATCGACAAAGTTTCAAGTGCGGCCTCTGCCGAGAAGTATCAATGGCCCCGTGATTGTTTACGCCCGCGACGGGCAAACTCCGCTGCGTCCTCCTCAGAATAACGCTCACTTAGAATTAAAACAATTGCAGGATTTTTCGCCTTATTTATCCAAGGCGGTACTTGCTTCGGAAGACAGCCGCTACAATTGGCATTTGGGGGTAGATCCGATCGGAGTTTTGCGCGCGCTTTTAACCAATGTTCGCGGGGGAGGAATTCGCGAAGGCGGGAGCACTGTGACGCAGCAGTTAGCGAGGAGTTTGTTTCGAGATTATGTGGGAACTCAAGATTCGGCAGGACGTAAGTTACGGGAAGCTGTAGTTGCCCTGAAACTGGAGAATTATTACAGCAAAGATGAGCTGTTGCTGACTTATTTGAATCGCGTGTTTTTGGGAATTGACCTTTACGGTTTTGAGGATGCAGCTCGGTTTTATTTTGGGAAGTCGGCGAAGGATTTAACGTTGTCAGAAGCGGCAACTTTGGCGGGAATTTTGCCGGCGCCAAACAGTTTTAATCCGATTCAAAATTATCAGTTGGCGGTAGAGTACCGCGATCGAGTAATCGAACGGATGCGGGCTATGGGGACGATTTCTCAGGAAGAAGCCGATCGCGCGAGGCGATCGCGAATTGAAATTAATCCCAAAGCCCGCCAATATCTGCAAAGTACGATCGCTCCTTATTTCTACAGTTATGTATTTGACGAATTGGAGTTTTTGCTGGGGGAGCAGTTAGCCAGAGAAGGCAATTTTATTGTAGAAACAGGTTTGAATCCCGGCCTGCAAAAAGTAGCTGAAGCTTCCCTCAGAAATGCTGTTGAAAATGCGGGAGCCAGTGCAGGTTTTTCTCAAGGAGCAGTGGTAACTCTCAATAGTACAACGGGGGAAGTCTTAGCTTTAGTTGGGGGCGTAGATTACTTGAAAAGTCAATTTAATCGGGCTACCCAAGCTTTGAGACAGCCCGGTTCTACATTTAAGATATTCACCTATGCAGCCGCCCTGGAACGGGGAATCTCACCCGATAAAACTTATTCTTGCGCCCCCCTTTCTTGGGGCGGACAAAGTTACAGCGGCTGCGAAAGAACCAGCGGTAGTACGGATATGTATCGGGGTTTAGCACAGTCGGAAAATGCAGTTGCTTTGAGAATAGCACAGGATGTCGGTTTAGACAATGTAGTGGGAATGGCTAGGCGTTTGGGGATTACATCTGAACTCCGTTCTAACCCAGGTTTAGTATTAGGTGAAAGTGAAGTTAACGTATTGCAATTAACGGGTGCATTCGGGGTTCTGGCGAACCGGGGTTTGGGGAATCGCCCCCACGTAATCAAGCGAATTATTGACAGCAGCGATTGCAAAGATAGAAATGATTTTAACAGTTGCCGGGTGATTTATGACTATCAAAAAGATGGTATTGCCAATCGGCAGTTAGTTTCAGAAGGCGTAGCGGATACGATGACTGATATGCTGCAAGGTGTTGTGCGGGGAGGTACGGGCAGCAGTGCTGCTTTGGGGTTGGGAGAAGCTGGAAAAACAGGCACGACTAATGATAATAGAGATTTGTGGTTTGTCGGTTATATTCCGAGTCAGCAACTGGTGACAGGAGTTTGGTTGGGAAATGATGATAATTCTCCGACTGGGGGAGGTAGTGCAAATGCCGCCCAGTTGTGGGGGGAGTATATGCGGCAGGTGGCGCGTTAAGTCATTAGTCAGCAGTCATTAATTAGCCTAGATCTGCAGGTGGAGGAACGGTTAGGGCAATGATTTCTTCATAACACAGGCGATCGGCTAAATCGTTGAGGGCGTTGGTGAGATCGGGACGATCGGCCGGGATTTGTGCAATTAACTTGCGAATTTTCTTGATATTGAGTTCGATCGCGGCTTGATGCAACTGTTCGATCCAAGCTGTTGGCATTCCTGTCAGGTCAGAAGCAGTCAGAGGGCGAAGGGATGGGGAAGAAAGCGGCTTGTCCTCGACATAAACGTAGCGAACCCCTAGATATTCTGCCATTTTGGCAAAGATAGTTTCAGTCCGAAAAGGTTTGCGTACAAAATCGTCAAACCCAGCGGCTATAGCAACTTGACGCTCTTCTTCAAAAGCGCTACCCGTCAAGGCAATAATAATAGGAAAAGGAACACCCCTAGCTTGACGGCTAGCCTCGATCTGCTGGGTGGCAGCATATCCATCCATGACAGGCATCCGAATATCCATCCAAATGAGATGCGGTTGCCAACTTTGCCAAAGCGCGATCGCCTCTTGTCCGTTAATAGCTGTTTGCACCTCAAATCCGATCGGGATTAGTAATTCCACCAACAGTTGGCGATTTTCAAGTTTATCGTCAACAACTAGAATTCGATAGCTAATTTGTCCGTCAGCCAGTCCGACAATAGATCGTTCTTGTTTTGGTGATGCGATCGCCTTTGCCGCCAACTCCACTTGAATTTCAAACCGGAAAGTGCTGCCTTTGCCGGGAATACTCTCAACACCAATCTCCCCTCCCATGAGTTGTACGAATTTCCGACTGATAGACAATCCCAGTCCCGTTCCCTCTTGAGAATACTGTCCGGTTGCAGTTTGGACGAAGGGCTCGAACAGGCGATCGCGTTCCGAGGGAGCAATGCCGGGACCAGTGTCTGCTACGGTGAATTGGAGAGTGCATTCTTCACCTCTTGTTACTTGTAGCGCGACACTTCCCGCTTGGGTAAACTTAATGGCATTACCGAGCAAATTAATTAACACCTGACGCAGTTTAGCTTCATCGGTACGAACGAATTGAGGCACCTCGCTCGAGCGACTAAACTTCAGTTGCAAACCCTTCGACTCGGCTTTCAAACGGAGCATTTGCTGTAGCGTATCTAGCAGCGCAAACAGGTCGAAATCCGTCGCTTGAAATGTTATGCGTCCCGCTTCGATCTTGGACATTTCCAAGACATTGTTAATCAACGCCAGTAGGTGTTCGCCGCTGCGATTAATTGTGTCCAAATATCGCTGTTGCGTCTGCGGCGCGAGGTTATTTACTCCAGCAGAATCGCTTGGCGATCGCAACATTAACTGAGTAAAACCGAGAATGGCATTGAGTGGAGTTCGCAACTCGTGACTCATGTTAGCCAAAAACTGACTCTTCGCCCGATCGGCTGCTTCGGCTTTGGCTTTAGCTTTCTCAGCTTCTTTCATACTATCCGCCAATTGCGCCGTGCGCTGTTCGACGGCGTGGCTGAGGTTGCGTTCGCGGGCGCTGACTTCGTGGGCCATATCCTGAAAAGTGCGGGCCAGTTGTCCGGGTTCGTCGCCTCGTTGCGCCACTTTGGCAATTTCCGGCGCGTTAAAAGCACCCACTTGTTCTGCGGTAATGGGACCGGTACTGACTCGATCGGCGATCCTGTTAAGCTGTTTGAGAGGTTGAATCACTCGCTGCTTCAACAACCAATTAATCGATAACACCGCCACCGCAAAAACAGCAGTAAAAATGCTCATCATCTGCGCCATATTGCGACGGCTGTGGGCAAAAACTTCATCAGCAGGAACGTAAACTGTTTGGGCGGCAACCACTTCATCTAACTTCCAACCAAAACCGATGCGATCGCCGTAGATAGCAATTTGACCTTTGGGGGCATCGGCGGGCTTGCCGTGACATTGCAGGCAACTGGGTTCTTTCACCGCTAGGGGTCGGGCAATGTAAAATAGGGTCGATCCGGCGGTTTTGCGGTAGCCAGAAAGTTCTGAAATATCCGGCTGACGGCGAAACTGTTCGACGAGTGCGGTTTCAAACCGATCGGCGCGATCGCGAATATTCGAGGGGTTGGGGGCTGCTTCTTTGTAAAAAAAGCCGTGGTAGTCGGGGAGATCGCGAAATCGTTCAAAAATTTCTCGCGCCGCAAAAGCGGGAATGGCTTCCGGCAGAAAGGTGGACTTGGTGTCGAGGCGATTTGCCAGCAACGGATTGATGTGATGGTTCGTGTAGTTTCGGGCAGAGTCGATCGTCTCCATCAAAATGCTTGCCCGCGTGGTAATCTCTTCTTCTGCCGCGTGTCGTAGGGTATTCCAGAGGGTGAGCCCACTCAGCAAAATACCTGCCAGAAAAACCAGGGCAAGCAAGAAGGTAAATTGCGATCCGAGTTTTAGTCTGCCCAGCATGATCTCTATCTCCGCTTTCGATCGGGTGATATTTTTTTGTTCGATATGTTTTTTGTTAAACAGGTGAATTGAAGGTTAACTTTGATTTAGAGGGAACAGGAATTCGGAAAAATTGTTCTCCCGTCCCTTCTGCGATAGATAGTATGAATGCCCCTCAACCTCCAAGTGCAGATATTCTCATCGTAGACGATACCATAGAGAATCTTCATCTGCTGTCCGAGATGCTAACGCAGCAAGGTTATGAAATTCGCATCGTCAAGAGTGGGGCAATGGCATTAAGAGGTGTGGAAGCGCAACCCCCCGATTTGATTTTACTGGATATCATGATGCCCCAGATGAATGGGTATGAAGTGTGTCAGCACTTGAAAGCTAATCCCCAAAGCAATAATATTCCGGTAATTTTTATCAGTGCGCTCAATGAAGTATTCGATAAGGTGAAAGCGTTTGCGGTGGGTGGAGCGGACTACATTACTAAACCCTTTCAAGTCGAAGAAGTCTGTGCCAGAGTGGCGCATCAATTGACGATTCGCCGCTTGCAAATGCAGGTGGAAGAGATGGCGATCGTGCAGGAACGCAATCGGATTGCCCGCGATATTCACGATTCTTTAGGTCATGCGCTGGTAGCGCTCAATTTGCATATGGAAACGGCACTGGCGATGTGGAACGAACATCCCGATCGAGCATATCCGTTTCTCGTGAAAGCCAAACAACTCGGTTCCGAGGCACTGCAAGCCGTGCGGCAATCGGTGTCGGCCATGCGAGACGATCCGTTGCAGGGGAAGGCATTGGCAGAGGCGATCGGGCATTTAATTCAAGCATTTGGGCAAACCACTGGCGTACAACCCAACTGTCAGATTCACCTCGATCGATCGGTCTCCCATGCTGTCAATATTGCCCTCTATCGAATCGTGCAAGAGGGGTTGACTAATATCTGCAAGTATGCTAAAGCAACGGCGGTACAACTTCAGATTGAATCGAATCCTGCTGGAATTTTCCTCACGCTTCAGGATAATGGTAAAGGTTTTCAAATGGGTGAGAGTCGATCGGGTTTTGGTCTTCAGGGAATGCAGGAGCGAGTGGCGGCTTTGGGTGGATCTTTAGAAATTGTCAGCGAACTCGATCGGGGATGTTGTATTAATGCTTATTTTCCAGTGATGGGTAATAGGTAATTGGTAATGATTAACATAACGAGCGTCAATGTTGTAAACCGCACGTGGGCTATAAAACACGGGCGAGCAAGATACCTGCACTGCTAATAATATCAAATCCGGTAGCATCATTATGAAGTGATGACTTTCTCTCCCCTTTCTCTGCCTCCTCTGCGTCCTCTGTGGTTTAATCATTACAAAGAAACCAAAAATAATATAAATTATAACTTTCCAATTTCAATTTAAAACTATCAACTTCAAATTTCAACTATCAACTCTTATGATTCGCATATTATTGGTTGAAGATATCGAACTGATTCGCAGTAGTTTAAAAGCGTTGTTGGAAACCCAGCCAGATTTACAAATTGTCGGGGAAGCAGACAACGGACAAAGGGCGATCGAACAACTCGAAGGATTGCATACCCAATTTTTACCGCCTGATGTCGTGCTGATGGATATCCAGATGCCGATTATGGATGGAGTGGAGGCAACTAAACACATTTGTCAGAAATATCCTGAGACAAAAATTCTGATTCTAACGACATTTAATGACACGCAATACATTGCCGAAGCGATTCGCTATGGAGCCAAAGGATATATCCTTAAGGACACGCCGGCTGCGGAATTAATCGAGGCAATTCACTCGATTTGCAAGGGTTACACTCAGTTTGGGCCGGGAATTTTGGAAAAGATGGTGGCGCAGGTATCCGCACCAAAACAGGAGAAACTCGAACTACCACCGGGGATGGCAGAACTTACGTCTAGGGAGCGAGAAGTGCTGCTGTCGATCGCCAAAGGGTTGAGCAATCGAGAAATTGCTCAGGCGCTATTTCTGTCTGAAGGCACGGTAAGAAATCATATCACTCATATTTTGACGCGATTGAATTTGCGCGATCGCACCCAAGCCGCACTCGTTGCAAATTCTTTCCTTGCTTGGTTGGAAAACTCTGAATCTTCTCAGTAATCTATTTCCCCGTATCATCGGTTTGGTATGGGCTAACCTCCGAACGCGCAACTCGTTCCCTTGTTCGATCTCCCGTGACGAAATCAAATATTGCGAATCGGAATTATTTAACCACAGAGGACGCAGAGAACACAGAGAGAGAACGGGAGCATCTCAGTTTTGCAGCCAAGCTAGAAATTGGAGTTTTGAGGCCCGAGGCTGCGGGGCAGGAGGCAGAAGGAAAGAGGCAGAAGGAAAGAGGCAGAAGGAAGGAGCCAAAAGAAGTATTTTTACAAATATGAGATGCTCCCGAGAGAACTCAGAGAAATCAATAATTCCGAGTTCCCTTGTTCGATAGACCGTGACATTTGTCATGGTTCGATCGTGACATTTGTCGGATGCGATCGACCCAGGTCGATCGGTATCTTTAAGATATCAACAGCAACCAGCAATTATTTAGATTCTGCATCTACAATCTCAAACTTCAAATTCAACGAATCACAATTACTCAAAACAATTAGGAGGAATCCCTATTATGGCTACTGGAACAAATGGTAACGATGCTCTTTATTCCGATCGTCCTTCGACCAATTCTTGGTTGCGTCTTCCCCGGTTGTCATACGATCCCTATCTATCTGGACTAGCAGGGAATGACAGCCTGTATGGTGCAAGGCTCAATGACATTCTATCGGGAGGCGAGGGTGACGACGTTCTGTTTGGGGAAGGTGGAAACGACTCTTTAAACGGCGGCAGGGACAACGACAAGATGTTTGGTGGTGCAGGCGATGACCTTTACTCGGTTGATAATACTGGAGATTTGGTCATCGAAGCTTTGAATGGCGGCATTGATACAGTGGAAAGTTCGATCGAATCCTACCGGTTGGGAGATAACATCGAAAACCTGATTCTGAAAGGAAATACGGCGCTTTGGGGTACGGGCAACAGCCTCGACAACCAGATGGTCGGCAATGGGGAAAATAATGCTTTTGTCGGGATGGAGGGAAATGACAGCCTCTGGGGAAATGCAGGTGACGACGAACTCACGGGTAGAAGCGGTGATGACTTGATGGTGGGTGGCATTGGTAATGACACTTATTGGGTAGAGGATCGGGGCGATCGAGTGGTCGAAGATGCCGAAAGTGGCACGGATGCGGTTTTTGCCACCGTCAATTACGCTTTGAGCGCTAACGTCGAAAATTTGTACCTCTCTCCCCATAGTAGTGCAATCAGCGGATCGGGAAATGCGCTCAACAACTTCATCGGACTTGCGAATACGGGTTCTGATAGGTTCGGTGTCAGCGAGCAAAACCTGGGCTTATTCGGTTGGGATGGCGATGACACCCTCGAAGGCGGTTCGGGAAATGACCTATTGCATGGCGGTACGGGTAACGATTTGATGCGGGGCGGGGCGGGTGATGACACTTATACCGCAGACAGTTTGGGCGATATCGTTATCGAACAGCCCGATAATGGGATTGATACGGTGTTAGTAATTGCGAGCTATACGCTGCCCGATAACGTCGAAAATCTGACTGTTTCGAGCCTGTTTCACGATGCGATCGATGGTACTGGCAATGCACTGAATAATGTCATCACTGCCAACGATGGCGATAACAAACTCGATGGTGGCGATGGAAATGACACAATTTATAGTGAATGGGGTAACGATATTGTTTCCGGTGGCAACGGCAATGATGTTTTGTTCGGCACGGCCACGATGTCCGAACTCTTATCGGGGAACGATGCCGATACCCTGACGGGAGGCGCAGGGGACGATCGCTTTGCCTACACCAGCTTCAACTTTGCTTACAATATCTCGAACAAAACAGACGATATCATTACCGATTTTGCCAATGGCAATGATGTGTTGGATTTACGAGAACTGCTGGATCATGTGTACGCCAACGCACAGTCTCTGATCGGCGACCCCATTGCCCAAGGCTTTCTGCGCTTGGTGGATGTGGGTGGCGATACGCAAGTGCAAATCGACTCAGATGGAACTGAGACTGCAAGTGAATTCACCGCGTTAGTTACTGTTAAGGGGATTGCACCCGATGGGTTGAAGATCGGTCAAAACCTCCTGATTCCGGCAAACACTGCCATCATGCCAGCCCCAGCACCGGGCAGCGTAAATGCGATCGAGCTCGTACCGTCTTTGTTAGGCTGAGGCACGCCTTTAACAGTCATCAGTCATCAGTCGTAGGGTGCGTCGCCACCCTTAAATCCCTAAAAAAATCGACAATCTCGCAGCGACGCACCTTACCAATCGACCCAGCTCAATTCGTATCTTGGCATTATGTCGATCGGTAGTTATTAGTAATTATTGTCGGCAATCTGGGTAATTCAAATTTACGATCGCATGGGTTAAAGGAATTTAAAAATAACAGGAGTTTGGGATAGTGGGGTAGAGATTTCGGATCGCTTTGTCGGATCTGTAAATTTACGTAACAGTCGAGTGCGATCTATAAAAAATTAGCTATTTTTGACAGATAGACACAAATTATTTCAGGGCGATCGCGGATTATTAAGTCAGGGTGACGAGCTTATCTGGGCTGAGTGTACGGATATTTGACTGCTTGGCTCAGATTGTGAATAAAAAGTAATAGATTACGAAAAACTCAAAAAGCAGGCTTCTAGAACAGAAACTCCAGATTTCTTCAAGAAGTTGAGTTCTGTATTGTTTAAACCAAAGCAAAAGTATAGGACAAAAATTATGGCTACTTTCACCGTCACTAATACCAACGACAACGAAAACGATTCCGGTTCCCTGCGATTTACCATCAAACAGGCTAATGCTCAAGTCGGTGCAGACACAATTATTTTCGACCCCATATTCTTTGCAATACCCAGGACGATCGACCTTTCAACACAATTAATTATCAACGACAGCCTCACCATTGAAGGAACGGGAACTAATAACCTAACGATTAGCGGCGATGCCAACAAAAATGGCAGCAACGACAATGGCGATGTCCGCCTTTTCTTCGTCAATCAAGGGACTGTTCAATTCAATAATCTCACCCTGGCAAATGGTCGGGGCAAGGGCGGCGACGGCGGTGGTGGAGGCGGTGGCATGGGCGGTGCCCTGTTCATCAATGGTGGTAGCGTCACTGCCAATAATGTCACCTTTTCAAATAACCAGGCAGTTGGTGGCAATGGCGGTAGCAGTACCTTTGGCAGTGGCGGTGGTGGCTTTGGTGGCAGTGGTGGCAAGAGCAGCTTTCGTGGTGGTGGTGGCGGTGGCTTTAGAGGCAACGGCTCGGCTGATATTCCCAATATTAGCAGTGGTGGCGGTGGTGGATTCAGTGGTGACAGCGAGTCAATCAATGGCGGTAGTGGCACAGGCACCATATTTGGTGGCAATCCAGCGGGTAATGGTGGCAGCGGCTTCGATTATGGGCTCGCTCAGTCCAATGGTGGCATGGGTGGTGGAATTGGCGGTGGCGGTGGCGGTGGTGGCGAGGGCGGTAATGGTACCGATAGAATCCTCAAAATCCCCGGCAATGGTGGCAGTGGTGGCGTTGGTGGCGGGGGCGGCGGTGGCGGTTTCAGCTTCTACACCACAGCAGTAGGTGGTTTTGGTGGCAACGGTGGCGACTTTGGAGGTGGCGGGGGCGGAGGTACGGGTTTTGGTGGCGGCTTTGGTGGCAGTGGCGGCTTTGGTGGCGGTGGCGGCGGTGGCGGCTTGGGCGGAGGTCCTACAAGTCCTTGGAACTTTGGTGGCGTTGGTGGCAAGGGCGGCTTTGGTGGTGGCGGTGGCGGTGGCGGTGCCAGCCAACTTGGATCTGGGGGCCCTCCGGGTAGTGGGGGAAGCTTCGGCGGTAACGGCGGCCAGGGTGGGAAGGGCGACATGATTACTCAAGGCAGCGGTGGCGGTGGCGGCGGTGCTGGACTGGGGGGTGCGATTTTTATTCGCGGTGGCTCCCTCACTGTTGCCAACAGTACGTTTCTCAACAACACGGCAACAGGTGGGTTGGGCGGTATCGTCCCTTCCACTTCTAACGCCACGTCAGGAGAAAACGGTCAAGGCAAAGGCGGTGCAATTTTTGCCGTTACTCCTGACCTTGCCAGTGCGGCAGGGGTGGCGGAGGCCCCCACGGTCACTACCAGCAATCTCACCTTCATCGGGAACAGCGCGACCGATGCGGTAGGGGCTCTCACCGATAACACAGATGTTTTTGGCATTAGCCCCCCTCCCGTCGTCTCCCTCAGTCCTGCCGTTATTAGTCAGCCTGAAGGCAACAGCGACTTGACAACTTATACCTATACCCTCAACCTCTCAAGACCCAGTAGCAAGCTCGTCTCTGTCATGTTGGAGATTACAGGAGGTACAGCAGCTTTCCCAAGCGATATCTTTTCCTATGCTTCCAGCGTTCCCATCCTTCCCGGACAGACGAGCCAAACCGTTAACATTAATGTTCGGGGTGATACGGCTATTGAACCAGACGAAAACTTCATCTACTCCATCCTGAGTGCGACCAACGCCACGATCGACTCCAATGCCAGCAGCGTCACGGGAATCATTCAAAATGATGATTTCAAACTACCAGATATCGGAGTGACTTATCTGGTCACAAATACCAATGACAGCGGGCCTGGTTCGTTGCGACAGGCAATGCTCAATGCCAATGCTCATCCCGGCGCAGATACGATCGCATTTCAAATTACCAATTTCATTCAGATTCCGCGCTTACCATTCCAGCAACCGATCCAGATCCCGATCGCTTTTAACCTTCCTCAGACGATCGACCTCAAGTCTGCTTTACCGACAATTACAGATACCGTCACGATCGACGGTTGGAGTCAAGGCGGTCTTGGTTTCCAAGGCGCGCCGCGAATTGAACTCAATGGCGCGGCATCGAATTCACCTGTAGGACTTGACATTCAGGCAAGCAATTCTGTTATCCGAGGACTGGCAATTAACAGCTTTCCGGGTGAATTATTGAAAGGGGCTGCTGGCATCAAGCTATCTAATGGTGCAGCAAAAAACTGGATTTATGGCAACTATATAGGCACCAATTTAACTGGCAATCTCGCTCGCGGTAACAGTGGGGATGGTATCTCGATAGATCGCACTGCCGGAACGGAAAATCGCATCGGCACGAACGGCGACGGATTGAATGATGTTGCCGAACGCAACGTAATTTCGGCCAATCGCGGTAACGGAATCGCGATTAAAAACAACTTCAACGCGATCGACAATAAGTTAACAATTGTAGCAGGCAACTACATCGGCATCCAAGCAGATGGAGTCAGTCCCTTGGGCAATCTAGGCAACGGTGTCTTGATTCAAAATAATGCTAATAATACGATCGGCGGTATCGAACCGGGAACTGGAAATGCGATCGCCTACAACAATTTAGCTGGAATTGCTGTTATCTCTGGCACGGGCAATGGGATTTCAGGCAATAGTATTTTTAACAATAATGGTTTGGGTATTGACTTAGGAAATAATGGAGTAACCCCTAACGATATAAACGATACTGACACGGGTGCTAACAACCTGCAAAACTTTCCTGTCATCACTTTTTCCCACTCCAATGGCCAGAAAACTGATATTAAAGGCACTCTCAATAGCACTCCAAATCAACAATTTCGGCTGGAATTATTTGCTAACTCCAGTCTCGACCCAACTGGCTTTGGCGAAGGCAAAACCTTCCTCGGTTCTACGATTGTCACTACTGACGGTAGCGGTAAAAATAGTTTCAACTATACCTATGGCAGTTCCCTACCCGTCGGTCAATTTATTACAGCAACGGCGATCGATCCCGCTAATAATACTTCTGAATTTTCCCCAGGATTTGCGATCGGCAACCAGTCACCTGTAGCAGCAAACGACAGCGCGATCGCCGATCGCAAAAATCCAGTCAATATTAACGTCCTGTCCAACGACACCGATCCCGATGGCGACCCTCTGACGATCGGCATTGTTACCAATCCGGTGAATGGGAAGGCAGTCGTCAATAATAACAACACGCCGGACAATCCCAATGATGATTTTATTACTTATACTCCCAATCTCGGATTTAATGGTGGCACAGAGAGCTTCAGCTATCAAGTCAGTGACGGTCAAGGGGCTACAGCAACAGCTAATGTCAACTTGACTTTCTTTCCCTCACCACCACCCACTCCGCCACTCCCGCCCACTCCGCCACCCCCGCCCACTCTGACATTGCCCACTCCGTCATTCCCACCCACTCCGCCACTTCCGCCCACTCCGCCACCCCCGCCCACTCTGACATTGCCCACTCCGTCATTCCCGCCCACTCTGACATTGCCCACTCCGTCATTCCCGCCCACTC